>NBMH01000022.1 GCA_002084875.1 Anaerolineaceae bacterium 4572_78
AACTATTTGTATTACCTGATTGGCAACCACCACTTACAAGAACTTTGCCATCAGTTAAAACTGTTGTTGCATGCCAATAAATACTGTTGGCGAAATTATCGGTATTAATCCAGCCATCAGTAATTGAATCAAACAACTCCGAACCACCAACATCTCCACCTCCATTTTTACCACCGACTACAAATATTTTGCCATTTGGTAACATTGTTGCCGTATGCTTCTCACGAGAATCGGTCATGGTATCATCTGTCACAACAGACCAAGAATTTGTATCCCAATCATACAACTCAGCACTATTCAGATAACTACTACATGAACTTACATTCCCATTATCACATCCTCCTGTTACCAATACCTTGCCATTGGGTAAAAGCGTAGCTGTATGATTATAGCGAGCATCTGTCAGTGTATTGCTCGTTGCAGTCCATGATACGCCATTATACACCTTTGCTACATTAGAAGGAATAGTACCATTATAGCCACCTGCTACTAATACATTTCCATCAGGTAGCAATGTGGCAGTATGATTTTGGATATTACTGTCAAAAGCTGTTGTGGCATTCCATGTACCATTATCATACAATTGAGCCGTCCCTGAACCATCACCACCAACAACCAATACTTTACCATCATCAAGGAGTGTAGCAGTGTGATTGCTACGGACGGTTCCTGTATCGGTATCATTTCCCCAAGTATTTGTGCTAGGATTATAAATTTCAGATATGCTCACACCACCACCTACAACCAATACATCTCCATTAGCAAGCATAGTAGCCGTATGGTTGTATCGTGCTGTACTCATGCCATTGGCTGTATTCCAAATATTATCAACAGGGTCATAAACAAATGCTGTATCCAAAGCAGACGATCCATCATGTCCTCCAGCAATTAATATGTTCCCATTTCGTAGCAAAGTAGCCGTGTGACTATATCGTTCTGTGAACATCACATCATTGGCATCAGACCATTCATTTGTAATAGGGTCATACAATTTGGCATCATCCAAAGCGGCACCATTATACCCACCCACAACTAAAATTCTACCATCAGGTAAAAGGGTGGTTGTATGTCTACTCCGTTCGTCTCCATTCGGTAGGGGAGCGGCATCATTCCAACTATTATCAGCACTGACTAATATGGGTAAACCAAACAAAACTACCAAAAGAAATATCAAAAGGGTAATCAATCTAAGATAAATAGTTTGCTTCATAATTTTTGTTGACTCCTTCTTAAAAACGTATGTACCAAAAGTACCACAACACTTGATTATAGCCAAAAAATAAAAAATAGCAAATCAAAGTTTAATTATTAAAACCGTAATCAACACAAATTGGGGTTTTATCGTTGGCTAAATGACGGATACCCGTATGTAAAAACGGGAAAATTGACTTGCAACTTTTCTTAACTTGCGATATACTGAGTGAGGAATTTTAACAATTGAACTGGAAGGAGGCTAGAATGGAACTTTTAGGCAAGTTCTTCGTTGAGTTTATCACTGGCATACAATCATGGTTGTATCTTTTTCTAATTATCATTGCCATCTTTTTATATCGGGCTATCACCGATGCTTTGCAGAAACAGACACAGTCTATTTTTGTTTTAGAACGTGAACAAGCAAGGGGACGATTGACAAAAAAAATTATACATTTATTGGTTGTTATAGTGGTAGGGCTTGGTATTTATGTTTCCAATGATATTACTGCACAGGTTCTATCCATTGAACCTATACCTACTAGTGTGACCATTGTGCAGGTATTCACAACATCATATCCCTCGCCTCCATCACCGACCCCGACAGTTACCTTAACTTCGACATCTTTACCATCACTAACACCATCGCCAACTCAACCCTTGACTTCGTCTTCTGTCAAACAAAAACCAACTTTGCCTCCTCCAAACACGATAACAAAATTCGTTAGTTCTGAACAACCAACCCAATATATTATTAAATCTCCACCCAATTGTCCTAACCCAGGTATCCAAATCATTCGTCCAGGAGATGGTGCCAGTCTATCAGGTGTAGTGCAGTTTGTTGGCACTGCTAACATTGAAAACTTTGATTATTACAAAGTGGAATTAAGATATCCAAATGGTGAATGGTCATTTTTACAACGATATGACTCTCCTGTTTCACAAGGAGTTATTGCTGTCTGGGACACAAATACGGTCTTGCCTGGCAGGTATGGATTTCGTTTAATCGTTGTGGATAAAACAGGAAATTATCCTCTCCCATGTGAAATGTCTATCCAGATTAACTAATTCTGTCAACAGCCATGGATAGTAGAGGGGCGTACGTCCGTACGCCCCTACAACTAGCATTGAACAGCCCTGATTTGTGAACAGTGTTAATATGGGGGTTTATGGCATAAACCCGCTTATGGTATTCACAAAACTAATCCTTTTTTGGTATAGAGTTAATATAATGGATCCACAAGCTTTATCAACTGACCAAATATTAAAAATAATTCGGTTCTTGGTATTTGGTGCTGTTATAAGTGGAGCCGTCTTTATCTATTCGTTAGTGGGATTTCGAGGAGCAAAAAAGAAAAAAGGTCGTCCTCTTTGGCTCATGTCCAAACAAAGTATACCGATGGAAAATTCTGAATCGAAAAAGAAAAAAGGTTTGTTGAAGTCATTAGGTCGTCTCAACAAACAAACAGAATCAGACTCTCATCAGCCTCAAGTGCTACTCACAGTTTTGCTAGACCGTAACACTCATGAAATCATCATTGATGTGGATGGCACACAATACCGTAATATCAAACAGATTAACGATAAATCTGTTGGACAACGTATTTTAGAAGTGACGGCTTCACTTTTGAAATTTACACAGGGATTGATAATGACTACAGATGGAGCGAAAAGTTTACCAATTCCAGATGTTAAACTTACTGCCTTACCAAAATTTGCTCCCGTTTCAGTTGATAAAGAGACTATGAACCCAGAAATTGGAGCATCAAAGCCTGGAGCATCAAAGCTTGCTTTGACAGTTGTGGAACGCATTTCTGATTTAATCGATTTCGAGCATGCTTTTCCTACTCATATTTCACATGTACCAGATAAAAATCAAAGTGAGCCTGTTTCCAAAAAAATACAACCAAAAATTGAAGCTAGTCTTATTGGTCGAAAAGAACAAAAACCGATAAAATCAGATTCATATTCATTTAATTTAGCTGAACAGATTAATCAAATTGTGCAACGTAAACTTAAAGAAATAGAGGATAAAAGCTATGTAAAGATAGATATGAATCTCGATGATACCATTCTCATCATTGTCAATGAACGCTCATTTCGTGCCATCGATGATGTGCAGCCACCTAAAATTAGAAAGTTAATTCAAGATGCTATTCACGAATGGAATAGCGGTAATTTTTAAATTAAGCAAGGATAATAACTAACATGACAATTCATGAAAATACTTTGACCACAATTTATGAAAAGCCTCATTCGTTGTGGATTACTGTACAACGTATTGTGGCTTTTCTGTTTGCGGTAGGTATTACAATTGCTATTATCTCTGCCCGAGAGACCATCAGTGATTATGCTATTTACGGCTATCCAGGTGTATTCATAATCAGTGTCATCGGCAATGCCACCCTTATTTTTCCTGCCCCAAGCTTTACTATTGTCTATGCCACAGGAGCGATTTTAAATCCGTACCTCGTCGGTATTTTTGCTGGATGCGGTGCCGCTTTGGGAGAAATGACAGGCTACTTGGCGGGCTTTAGTGGGCATGGCATTGTCGAAAATAAGGACACATACCACAAGATAGAAATCCTCATGCGAAAATGGGGACTTGTGATTATCTTTCTGCTTGCTCTGATTCCCAACCCGTTTTTTGACTTTGGAGGAATTATGGCCGGCACATTAAGAATCCGCTGGTGGAAATTTTTGTTGGTAGCCGCCTGTGGAAAATCAATTCGGTTTATAATCTTGGCTTTGATAGGTGAATTTAGTCTAGGTGAGTGGTAGCAGGTTGTGGTTTAGGCAAAAAATAAGCTAAAGTCAAACAAGCTAACAAATAGCCTAAATAATTCGGTTGCATAAATCGGGAAAGATAAAAGAAGACCAACAAAAAAATGACATAACTATATAATACTGTGCCAAGTGTGTTATCATAAATTTGTCTCCATAACAGGAATAACAAGAGAGGCAAACCAAAAATTGCTTGTGGAATAATAAAGTGCCAATACTCAAACCGATTTGCAATTATGTTAAACGCCAAAATATAATTACTGGCTCCCCATCCCCAAATTTGATAACCCGTTTCGCCCTGCCCCGATGACCAACGCCACACATCATCGTACATGGCAGTTGGGTCCCATAAAAACCATGGCAATAAAATCAGCAATGCGATGACGGGTAATGTCCAGGCTCGTTTTAAAATAGGTTTTAGCAATAACCACCATTTCAAACCTGACAGGTTTTCAAAACCTGTCAGGTTTAGTTTGTTACGCATGTTTAGTTTGTCACGCAATAGATAAAGTAACCAAAATGGGACAATAAACCATGCTGTCGGCTTACTAGCACACGCAAGCCCGATGGCAATTGAAGCCATGTTCGTAGTAATAGGTTTTAAACCTGCCTCCGAATCAGCATTTCGCGAAATAAGCCATACCCCCAACACAATCCAAAACAGCACAAATGAATCATTCTGTCCAAATATCACATCTTCTGCTAAAATCGGATTCAATCCAAGCAAGGCTACCGTAACCAACTTGCCCGCCAAACTTTTAACCATGCTTTGAGCAAGTATGAGTGTTAAGGCAAACAAAATAAGATAAACAAATCGCTGGTCATACCAACCTAGTATGATTTGACTTAGCAAATAAAAAGGGGACGAAAATACAAACGTCCATGGCAAATAGGGATAATGATATAAGGCTGTGCGATATTCGTTAAGTCCCCATTCCGCCATGGGTGTCTCGACATAATTTTCGCTGTATGGATTGAGTCCCTGCAAAAAATAGGTTATGGTTACTTCAGTTTGAATCACACCACCGTCATGAGTGTAGCTAGCCGGCCCACGAATTTGACGAAGATTTATGAGCAGTAGTGCTTTGCCAAAAATTAACAAGATAATAATACCGTACAACAATATCATTTTGATTTTATATTGCCATGCCGATTTATATGTGTCAGCTTTCCTTAGCTGACAATCTTTTTGTGCGGTAGTGAAACTGCATTTTCCAAAGAAGGTATCATGCTGTAACATGTCAATCAGAGCATACAGGATAAACAACCCAAAGGCAGTCACTATCAGCATCATGCTGATGGGGTCAGTTTGAGGATGTTTCAATGGTTCAAAATTCCAGGTCGGCAACCAATACTGGAGCAACAAATACACATCTTCATGACGTTGCGGCAGAACAATATCAGCCAGCGTATCAATAAAAATGTGGGCTAGGAGAAGGGCGAAGATAACTAGGGAGTCGCGTATTTGTACCATTGTTTATGCCGCTCAGAACACTTTTTTTTTTATGCAAATCAAGTTCTTTTTGTAGTGCACCTTTCTCATCAAGCAATTGGTCATTTATACCTTGTAAGATTTGATTGCTGACAGAAAGCATGGTGATACTCAATTTTGCTTCATCATAAAGATAGACATTGTTAATAGCAAGTCCAATTTGGTTACCGATAGCGTTGAGCAAATCAATATCTTGTTTCGTCCATAAGTATGGTTGACGTAATGCCACCCCAAGAACACCAACCACTCGAATATAACCTTTACCATAATTTTCATCGGGACCTGATAACGGAATAGCAGCGATTGCTCGTAATTCTTCTTTTTCAATTAAGAAATCATATCTATCAAAATAGGTAGTAATATCTTCTATAAAACATGCTTGATTTTTAGCAGCAACACTTCCTTCAATGGGGTCCCCAAGTGGGATAGTGCGCATGCCTCGTTCATACTGACGTGACAAGCCACAAGTTGTATGCAATTTCAATTGTTTGTATTTACTGTCATAATCAACAAGGTAAATCCAAGTTGATTCCATGTCCAATATTTCGACTATATACGGCAAAACTTGGTTTAGAATTTTATCTAAATTATTGGTATGCATAACAATTTTTAAGACCTCGTTCAAAGCCGCTAAGTCGGCACTCTGACGCTGTACCGTTTTTTCTGATTCTGCTATGGATGTTAAAAGATACTCCAAATCATCATTATTTTGACGGTCGAAAAACGCATGTGAAGATTTAGGGGGTGATATGTTTAAGGGTAGTTGTGCTTGATTCAATACGGACAACAATTTGTTCCCCGATAGAACCAATGTTCTCAAGTTGGCTTTACGAAATGCGTTTTTGTGGTCAGAAGCGACGACAGCTATACATGTTTTTTTACCTGTATTTTGCAACCTGCCTGCTATCAATGATTTTGCTCCTTCTTTTTGAAGATGAGCAATCAAAGGAATAGGAGGATTTTTATTAATTCTATCCAAGTCATTCACAATGAGGGGAGCATTCAGTAATTTTTCATAAGGAAATAAACCATCTGAAAGTGAAAAACTACTGAATTGGCTGGTGAAAGCCAAAGACACTCCATAAAAACCTGCTAATGTTATTTTTGTGTTGTCATGCGGATGCAAAACAAATAATACACTCATTTTGCCATTAAGGTTTGTTGTTATGGTGGCAAGGTCATTTTGCCATGTGCTGGTTTGTTCATTATTTGTCTTAACGATAAGTCCATTTTGCCTAACATCATCAAGGGTTATTTTTTCACCCTTACTCAATAATCGTTCAGCAAAATGCCAAAGACGGTCACGCAAATGTAAAGACTCGATAGCTGTGGCGGTTTCTTGGCTAAGCCCCATCAAAAAATAGAGGTCAGCAGGGTCCAAGACATTACTCTCACTCGTACCAACAAGCAAAGCCCCCAACAGATTGTTTCCGACTTGGATAGGAACACTGACTAAACTATTTAAACCAGCAGTTGTCAACAGCAGACATTCTTCTTCATCGGAAGAAGATGTAGATTCGAGCAGAGCCGCATTGCCCATGACTAGATGGGGCATTAATATCGACGCACCCGCATCGAACCGACGACCAGTCAAAATATAAATCATATCATCATTTAGCCCCTGCTGATATCCTATAGACAAATCTTGAGTCTCAGTATCTATCAGGATGATTGCTCCTGCCTGATTCTTAGTGATATCTAAAGCACTTGACAAAGCCAACTGAAGCAATTTGCCCATGCCTGTTATTCGATGACTTTGATATGTAAATGTTGTTAAAGCACGAATAATCTTACTTCTTCGTTTAATCTCTACATTGGCTAAACGAAAAACTGTTTGGTAATGTGCTATTTTTGCATTAGCTTGATGAAGCTGCTTATAGACGGACTTTAATGTAGGGTGTGATGATGTCTGGTCATGGTTTTTAATCCTTGATACATTTTGCTTGTTCATGTGATTTCCCTGATAATACTGAACAAGGGCATAAATATAACCTTCTGGAATAGCAAGCAGGTGCGGTAATGAAATCGCCCTACGAGCTCAAAACCTCGGAATGTAGTTAGAAATTCAATTTTTGGGGAAATTGAATTTCTGGGAAAATTACATTTGTGACCTCTCGCAGTATACCTAAATTAAAGTCCAACAGAGTTTGGGTACTTGGAGTGAAAAAGCTTGCTTTTTCATGTCAAAGCAAGCTTTGACGCTCCAATCACCGACTCACCAACTCCTAACCTGAATACAAACCCATTTGCTTAATAGTCTCAATCAAGACCATTTCAGCGAATGGGTCTTTTGGGATGTAGTCAATTGCTCCTGCACTCAATCCTGTTAGTGCATCTTCAGCCGCATCACGTGTCGTCAACATAACAATCGGCACATCCTCCATTTCTGGAAAAGACTTCAGGCGACGACAAACTTCAAACCCGTTAATACCGGGCAATTCAATATCCAAAATAATTAAGTCGAAGCGTCTTTTAAGGGCGGCTTCTACCCCCGCTTCACCTGTTTCCTCCCATTGAACAAAACAGTTATTCGTTTCCAGCGATGTTTGAAACCGCATGGCTTGGGCGGGACTATCCTCGACTAATAGAATGGATGGTTTTCCTCTTTGTTCAGATAATTGTGTCATGAGTTCCTCCTTCCTAAGCCAACCATTTCATCAAAGTTACGCGAATACCCTGCTCGCTATTCTCAACTAAATATTCATCGACCAACTCGATGGCACCTAATAAAGCACTATCTTGAGTTGTTTGGAGGGCATCTTCAATATTGGGGTTAATTCCCACTACTTCGATACCCGAATGTCCATGAGAGGCTGTACGGGAAATTAAAATTTCAGCAGGGACATCAATATTGAACTTGATGAGCAGGCGGGCAAGTTCACTCGCCGCTAGCGAAATACGGGCTTGGTCAACTGTGCCAAAGCCAACTTGTCTAGCGATTTTTCTCGCTTGAATACGAGCTGTTATGATGTCTGAATCGTCATTGATTAAAATTCTTGTCGTTGTAGGCATATTCCTCTGCTCCTTGAAGTAATCAGTAGTTTATCTTTTGGTTTACCCGTTCCCCATTGACCTTAACTTCTGCTACCTCAGGTTTTGCTAATCACATCAAGAGCACGTCTAATCACTGTAATGACATGTTCACTTGATTGTATCATTTCACGTTGTTGAACAGTAACTTGGCCCGTATCATTTGCATTGGGAATGGTAAGCCAAATACGTTGTTGGTGCTTAAGAATTTCACCAATTTGTTGCTTAAGTACCTTAAAATCTTCATAGAGTTGAAACGCATTATGCTGTAGTTTCATATTGCGATTTTCCAAGTTGTTAGCTTTACTTTGCAAGTTGGTAAACATCTGAGCATTTAGAATAGCTTGAGCAACACGTTGACCAATCGAAATTAACATTCTTTCATCACGCATTGACCAAATCCGTGTTTGTCTTGTGGCAACAGACAGAACACCAAATGGGCTGCTCCCAGCCACTAATGGCACAGCCGCAACTGTTCGTAAGCCTTCCTCACGGACTACCTCACGATTACGACCACTATGAAACAGAACACTATCTCGAAAAATAGGCTCATTTCGACTAAAAGCCATGCCTTCAGCACCACTACCTGGAGTCAATCGTCTCATGGCATTCACATAACCTTTAGAAAATCCTTTTGCTTCTAACAATGTCAACGAATCGCCATCTACTAAATAAACACAACCAGATTCTGCACCGACAGCTGACATTGTTTGTTCAACTGCACTTTGTAATATTTTGCTAGGATGTAACGTACCACCAATCTCACCAGAAAGAGTGTTTAATATTCCCAAGTCCTCATTTTGCTGAATAACCTCTTCTTCAGCAGACATGACTGCTTCAAGTAGTTTTTCTAGGTCTTCAATTGATTGGTCACTAATTTGTACTTCAACTTCTAAATCACTCGGCGGTACAGGTGATTTTGTGCTTAGCTTAGCTTTACGTTGATTTTCTGTTTGCAAATGGATTCGCTCCAGAAACAAAGCTGTCAATTGAGCAATTGTACTCAACTGATGTAATGTCGTTTTATTGAATGATAGATTGCTATTTTGATACGTGCCAATAACAATTCCTCCTAATGTCTTACCACCACATTGCAATGGCAAGCCTATTAGATACTTTAGATTATACTCATAAAGGAGAGATTGCATAATACTGACTTGCAAGACTCGCAAATTAGAATTACCATTACTTTGAGTTTGCAATTGCTTTTTCAAACTGCCATCTATTAACTGGTCAATCACCTTGCGAGGCATGTTATGTTGAGCAACCAAAATCAGACGATTTATCTCATCCATGCTAACTGCATCTACCACAAAAAATGCACCTAGCTCTGCTCTACTGATTTCTAAAATGTAAGGCAACACCTTGTCCAAAACACGTTTTCGATTTGTGTTTTGCGACATCACGGTGATAAACTGTTCTAACATTGTTTGGTATGTTAGTGTTGGTTTCTTATTTTGTTTTGAAATTTTACGGACTGGTTTACGTAAACCAGATGAGAAACGATTTCTTGTCATGTTAAGTTTTCTGGTCTTGTAGCCGCAAATTCTAATTGCGATGCATGATTTGAAATCACAGCTACGCTATATGAAAACATGTTTTACTCAACGAATACTCATCAAAGCAAGTGGAATAGTTGTTAAAGGTAAGACCTGCTCGACAGCTTTCAAATTAATTGCCGCCGCAGGCATACCAAATACTACACAACTCGCTTCGTTTTGAGCAATTGTTTGTGCCCCAACTTGCTGCATTGCTAACATACCTTTTGCACCGTCACTTCCCATACCTGTTAGAATGATTCCTACTGCTTTGTTGCCATATACCTTAGCCAATGTGCTAAATAAATAATTGGCAGAAGGACGTGTTCCTTGATAAGGTGATGTTTTTGAAAGGATAATTCTTTTTCGATTATCCACTGTCATGTGATAATCGTCAGGAGCAATAATAACCTGTCCATCTCTAATTTTCCCCCCATGTTGTCCAAGTTTAACAGGCAACTTTATTTGAGAGTTTAGCCATGAAACCAAACTCAGCCCAAAACCTTTGGTAATATGTTGAACAACTAATATCGGTCTTGAAAAATTGGCAGGCAACGCTCCTAAAATCGTTGCTAAGGCTCCAGGGCCCCCTGTCGAAGAAGCAATTCCTATTACTTCTACACCTTGATGAGAAGGTGGGACAGAAGTTTGATAATCGGTTGATAATAGCCTAGAGTGAGTTGTTTTTTTGGTAGCACTTCTCCGCCAACGACGGATAACTTTTACCTCCGACATTAATTTCACTTGAGATATTAAAAAGTCAAATGTCTCAGGAGGAGCATTCATGCTTGGCTTTGATAAAACAGACAATGCTCCCGCCTGAATAGCCTTAAACGTCAAATCTGTTTCACCTTTATCAAAACTTGCCGTAATCATGATGATGGGTCTCGGAATCTCTTCCATGATTTGACGTGTTGCTTGATACCCATCCATCTCTGGCATGTAGATGTCCATTGTAACAATATCAGGAGCCAATTGTTTTGCCAACTGTACTGCCTGCAAACCATTTTTTGCAACACCGATTACATCTAAATCAGGTGAACTCTCTAAAATAGCTTTCAGCAATTCACGGGCAGAAGGAGAATCATCGGTTATTAACACCCGAATGGGACGATTGACAATTTTGTTAGTATTCATGTTTAATATGAATGGTCAAGGCTTGCCTTGACATGAAAAAGCAAACTTTTTCGCTCCAGTAAAAAAACATATAAACTCCCCTTCTCCTTGCATGGAAGTGCTGGGGGTTTGGGTCTAATAACCCTCAAACCAATTGGGCAATTGTCTCCAACAAATTACCCTGGTCAAAATCACTCTTAACAATATAAGCATCGGCTCCTACTTCCATGCCCCTCGTTTTATCACTGGGCGAATCAAGTGATGTTACTAGCACGACGGGAATATCACACAAACGATTATCTGCCCTGATATGTTCAGTTAAACCAAATCCATCAAGTTTAGGCATGCTTATATCAGAAATAATCAAATCAGGTAGAGGAGCATCATCAAGAATATCTAATGCTTCTTTACCATTTATGGCTATCGTAACTTGATAGCCCGCTCCTTCTAAAATGTTTTTCTCTAAAGTACGTGTTGTAATTGAGTCATCAACGACAAGCACATGTTTCGGTTCATCCGCTCGGTCAAGGTATCCTCCCTCAATAAAATGAGTTCGTGATTGCACATTAGTTGCCAAATTAATCAGGTCGGCTGCATGAAGAACTAAAATTACTTCGCCTGACCCTAAGACTGTTGCTCCAGCAATCCCCATCACTTTTGCCAGTTGATTTCCTAAACCCTTGACAACCAGTTCGTGTTCTCCCTCCAATTCCTCAATCACTAAGCCCAAATAACGTTCACTAGCAGAAATAATCACTACTGAAAACATAAGACGGCTACGTGATGTAGGGGGCAATTCTAACAAGTCTTCCAACCATGCTAATGGAAGTGGTTTTCCTTCATGGATAATCATCTCTTTATTTTGCACAGTTGTTACTTCATTACGGTTTACTTGAAGTAATCTCTCTATGGCAGAAAAAGGCAGGAAAAATTTTTGTCTACCGACCCGAATCAACAACCCATGCGAACTTGCTAGGGTCAACGGTAATTTTAAGGTAAATGAAGCAAATTTGCCTAGTGTTGATTCCACTTCAATAGAACCTTGCAAATTCTCAACCTGTTGCCGGACCACATCTAATCCTACACCTCTTCCCGAAATATCATCAATCATCTTAATCGTGGAAAAGCCCGACCGAAATATTAGCATTTTTGCTTCCGCATCGGACATCGATTCTGCTTCAACTTCTGATAAAATCCCCTTTTGAATAGCGACAGTTCGGATAGCATCTAGATTTAATCCATGCCCATCATCCTCAACTTTAATAACAATACTATTTCCTTGTTGCCCTGCCGATAAATAAATATGTCCTTCTTCTGTTTTATTTTGTTTTTTACGTTCCTCTACGGATTCGAGCCCATGAGCAACACTATTACGAAGCAGATGTACTAACGGGTCTTTGATTTGCTCAAGTATACGTTTGTCTAATTCGGTATCATCTCCCGAAACAGAAAAGATTACTTTTTTATTCTGACTGCGAGCCACGTCGCGCACCATGCGCTCGAAAGGGACGGTGATAGTTGACAGAGGCAACATGCGTAACCCTTTCACTTCCTCTTGTAATTCACTCAAAATGATTGAAAGCCGCATGGTGTCATTAGCATATTGCCGTGACAGTTCATTTAGATAAACATCAAGCAGACGTAGTTGTTCTTGGTTGTAGGTGGAAAATTCAACTAAATCAGCTACATCTTTATTATGCCCATGCTTATTTTGGCGGACAAACTGTTCATGCGTATTGCGAAAATCGCTCCATATTTTATGCCATTCAAGTGTAAAATCATGCAATTCATGGATTTGTCCTAGATGTTGTTCGGAACGGATTTTAGCACTCAGTAATTCACTAAGTTGTCCCATCAAATCATCCAATTTGCTGACGGAAACTCGAATCGTCTCATCTGTTGGCTGAATGGGCAAGGCTGGTACTGCTGGTTTTGATGTCTTTTTTTCACTGATAGTTTCTTTTGGTTTATCTTGATTTTCCAGCAAGCGATTAACTTGCTTTAATAAAACATTCAGTTTATCTGTGGAAAGTGTTACCGTATCCGCATCTGATTCAGGTTTCATGTCTTCTGATGAAACACTGATAGATTCAGAATCAGGTTCAGGCTCGACTTGCTGACTTGCTTTCTCTTTGGCACTTTCTAAACGAGATAGAATTTCAAAAACTTGTTTGGGAGGAGCTGATTTGCCTGATTCCAAGCCTTGAATAACCAACCCAACCGCATCAAGTGATTCATGCATTACATCAAACAAGTCACCTGACAAATTAATTTTATCATTTTTCGCTAGGGCAAGCACATCTTCTAAAGAATGACCAATACTCTCAATTGCTGTCACCCCTACTGAACGTGCTGCTCCTTTAAGGCTGTGAGCATCACGGAAAATGCCCTCTAAAATTTGAGTACGCTGTTCGGCGGGCGGATTTTTTTCCAGAGTCAACAAACCACGACTGATTTTTTGGACATGCTCACTTTGTTCTGTTTTGAACGTTTCAATTAGTCGTCGTCGTATCTGTTCACTTAAACCCATCAACATTTCCTTTACTTTGGTCTACAATCAAATTAGGGTCTTGTAATAATAAATTTACATCTAAGACAATTAACATCTCAGGTCCAATGCCCAATGTATATTTTGATTGAGCAGTTGCTTGTCCTGCAAACGGGGAAGCTAATTCATTGCGATAAACTTTTGCTACATCAACCACTTCATTAACGAGAAAACCGACCTCCAAATGATTATTACCGACAACAACAATTTTATTCTCTTGGGATTGCTTTATATTCGGCAGACCTAAAAATGAACACAAATCAATCAAAGAAATTAGTTTGCCTCTGGCATTAAATATTCCCACCACAAAATTTGGGGTACGTGGTACGAGTGTAACTTGTCCCAACGGGTAAATCTCATGCACAAAGGAAACATCAATGCCATAGCTTTCTGCCCCCATCAAAAAAGTTAAGAGGTGGATAGTTAGACCTGTCGCCTCTACAGGAGGCGGTTGAGCTAAAGCCTCAGCACGTTTTGCCCAAATTCCAGCTAATTTTTCGGGAGTAATGTTTTCCTCCCATTCAAATGTTAGATTGAAAATATCAGTATCATTGTTATTAGATTCCATGTCTAATTCCACCTACAAACTTATTTTACTGCTTTTGCTTATAAATCCTAATTTTCATGAGTGTTATGCAAAATCACCAGGTATATGGCTAATACCTGACAGATTTCTTTGGTTATAATCATTCACCCCACATCTTCAGTAGACCCCAGGGCTGTTCAATGCTATTTTTTCAGGTAGAACATGTAGGAATATGGGACACATGTCTTATCATCGTGTAGGATTTATGCCATAAATCCCTACATATTCTGTGTTAGACCTGACAGATTTTTAAGACCTGTCAGGTCTAACCTACATGTCGGTCTTCAAAAATTTAAGAGTCTTAAAAAAACACCCTCAATATAATGGTATACCTTTCTCACAATTTTTGCAATAAGATTTTAATACCATTTTACGGCTTATCCTAGCTCCTTTAATAATCTTTGAGCCGTGTCTAACAAATTTCTAGCTGTTGCCCCGCCAGTATCAGGTACAATTTTACTCGGAGTCCACTGCCGTAATATTTTTATGGCATTATTAAGTGAACGCTGAGCCGATGTCATGTCATTTAATGATTTATATGCTAACCCTAAATTGAAATGTGCTAGAGGGGCATCATTATTTAAGTAAATGGTTCGCTTAAAATTTGTGATAGCTGTTTCTGTTTTCCCCTCACTCAGATGTATCATTGCCAATAGATAATAAACTTCAGGCGAAAGTAAATTAAGTTGAATGGCAAGCCGACAATAACGGCGTGCTTTCTTTAAGCTCCCTATGTTGGCATAAGCTTTGCCCAATAGAAAATAAAGTGAGGCTCTAGAATCAGTTGAAAGTTTTTGTAGATTTTGGTTAAAGAGGCGGTCAGCTTCAGTAATATCACCTTTACCAAGCAAATGTTGAACTACTCGATAGGAATCAGGTTGTGCATTTCTTTGAATCGATATTTCCTTTTTCGCACTTTGTTCTTCATGTGGCAATGATAATTTAGTTTGGGACGAGGCAATGCCAGTATTAGTATCAGGTATTTTGTTAGTTGATGTGTCAGTCGATGATAATGTAAACGAGATTTGCTTGCTTTTTGGTTTGCGATATATGATGGCATTCGGGAAATTATGGCTTTGGAAGTAAGGGTGATGCAACCATGACTCGACATGTCCTACAGCCAACCAGCCGCCAATCACTAATGTATCATAAAACTTGTTAATGATTTCCCGCATTGTCTTTTCGGCAAAATACATGATAACATTGCGGCACAAAATAATATCCATCAACATGATGTTATGAGAAAAAGAAGGAAAATCATCAAGCAAATTATGGTAGGCAAATGTAACCATGTTTTGAATACTAGGACGGAGATGATATGATTTGCCTGTTTTTGTAAAATGGGTTTTTTGCATCCTTCTAGCATGTTCCCCACGAAACGACCATTCGCCATAAATTGCCTTTTTTGCTTGAGCCAGTGAATTATTATTAATATCAGTCCCCAAAATTGAGATTTGCCATTTTGTTATATCAGGTATCATCTCGCTGACCAAGATAGCTACAGTATAGGCTTCTTCACCTGTAGAACAACCTGCACTCCAGATTCGCAGTTGGGGAGAATTGATAGCTCGCATGCGTTTTTCTGCAATGAGTTTGGACAGTATTTCAGTGACCGCTTCAAATTGGGCTTCATCACGAAAAAAATGGGTTTCACCATTCGTTAAATTATTAATTAGACGCGTCATCTCTTCTTTTGTTTTTGAAGTGGTTGATTTTTCTAAAGTGGCATAGTAAGCATTAATGTTTGACGTATTGTAGGGACCACTTTGCATCGTTTGCATCACACCTTTTTCTAAATCAGCACGTTTATCATTAGAAAAATAAAGCCCGCTTTGATTTAACACAAGGTTGCGAAAACGTAAATATTGATAATCAGTCAACTGGTATGTATTCACTAAATCCCCCTGCTAGAGCATCAAACCTTTCTGGAGCGAAAAAGCATGCTTTTTCGCTCCAATACTATGTTTCTTATAGTTATTTACCCAAAACCTGCTCTAATTGAGTCAAATCTCTTTTAGTAAGCAATTCCTCTAAATGCAAAATGGGAATAATCTCCTTGTCTATCTTAGCAAGCCCAAAAAGAGGTGGTGTCTTCTCTTTTTTTGCTATGTTGAGAGTTGTAATAAGTGGGTCTTCCTCAATAGATTCTTGAAAAATTTCAATGATGTCTTCTACATCGTCAACGACAACACCCAATTTACGTCCATCGAAATGTGTTAGGATAATAGGCGTATGTAATTGGTAAGGTTTGAAAGCAAAATTCAAACGCAAACGTAAATCTATCACAGGTACAATTTCACCCCTAAAATTGATAACACCCCGAATCGCAGAATGTGTCAAAGGAAGTGGCGTTATTGTCACCATATCTATAATTTGCATGATATGGTTGACAGTGATACCGTAAGTTTGTTGATTAAGTTTAAGAATAAGAATAAATAATGTATCTGATTTCATAATCGTATAATCATTATAGGCAAATTTTCAATATACGCCAAACAAGAGAGACATGCACTAGAACATGCCCCTGTCAACTACCCACCGAGCTTACGGCATCAGTGGTTTTCTTGCCTGGTACGATAAAGCACACCTACATTTTTCTAAAATGCGGATTAATGATATAATTAAAAAGTTACTATATTTTTCGTAGACTCCACCCTGCCCATCTTTCATATTGGGGAGGGGAAAGGGTGGGGGATGATTAGCTTTTGATAGGAATGAATCATGAAACATTATGTCCAACTTTTAGTTTTTCTTTTCATTATTAGTATCGCTTGGTTTATAATGCCGATATTAGCCTTAGCTAACCCGCCGCAAATATCGCATTTTCAAACTACACTACCCCCAGAAAATCCACCATGGGTAGTGCGTGCCTACTATCCCGACCGTCAAACTTTGATTAACCTTGCTGCTCGTAATGAGCCATGGGAAGTTAATCGAGAAGAAGGATACGTAGTTGTAGAAATCATGGATAACATGGAATATTTATGGCTAGTTAAACTGGGCTTTCGTTTAGAAGTTGACCATGAATTAACTGCCAAATATCATCAGCCGAATGTGCGATTGCCTGGTCAAACGACGGGCATACCAGGCTATCACTGTTATCGTACCGTTGAAGGGACTTATGCCTCCGCCGAAAATATCGTCGAAAATAATCCGACTTTAGCCGAATGGATTGATATTGGCGACACATGGGAAAAAACACAAAATTCTGATAATGGCTATGATATAATGGTTTTGCGTTTGACGAACCAAAATATACAGGTTGAAAAACCTAAATTATTTGCCATGTTCGCGGTGCATGCTCGCGAATATACCACTGCCGAACTTGGCATGCGTTTCGCCGAATATCTCATCGACCGTTATGGAACAAACGCCGATGTAACATGGTTGCTTGATTACCATGAAGTGCATCTTGTATTGCAAGCAAATCCTGACGGACGTAAGCAGGCTGAAACAGGGCTGTCTTGGCGAAAAAATACGGATAACAATTTTTGTAGTAACTCTAATTCTCGTGGCATAGATCTCAACCGCAACTTTCCTTTTCAATGGGGATGTTGTAACGGTTCAAGTGGTTATGAATGTGACTTGACTTTTCGGGGACCTTCGGCTACTTCTGAACCTGAAACACAGGCAATTGTCAATTATGTGAGTTCTATTTTCCCTGACCTGCGTGATTCAGCCCTGACATCGCCTGCTCCTATCACTACCACTGGCATTTTTTTAGATGTGCATAGTTATAGTGAGTTGGTTTTATGGCCTTGGGGTTTTACAAGTAGTGAAGCTCCCAATGGTGAAGGCATGCAGACGCTTGGTCGTAAATTTGCCTATTTCAACAATTACCATCCTGAACAAGCAGTTGGTCTTTATCCCACAGATGGCACAACCGATGATTTTGCCTACGGTGAACTTGGGCTACCGTCCTATACCTTTGAACTCGGGACTGCATTTTTTCAAGATTGTGTTACCTTTGACAGCACTATACTGCCCGATAACTTGGATGCACTTTTTTATGCCCTAAAAGTTGTTGGTGCCCCGTATATCACACCCTACGGTCCCGATAGTCTAAATGTTAATATAAAAGCAGAATCAGTGGATGTTGGTCAATCAATCACATTGACCGCTACTATTAATGACACTCGTTATAATAATCAAAATGGCACTGAACCAACCCAAAATGTTATTACTGCAGTTTATTATATTGATGTGCCGCCTATCGCCACCATGCCAATTACTCATTATCTTACCTCAAGCGATGGCAACTTTGACAGTCCAATTGAAGATGTGCATGCTACGATTAATACTACCGATTGGGCAGATGGACAACATACCATTTTTGTGCGTGGGCAAGATGCTGATGGCAATTGGGGTCCGTTGAGTGCTACATTCTTAAATATTACTACGCCCACAATACGTCCTGTTATCAGTGGCTATGTTTATGATGACCTTGATAATAGTCCTCTTGAGGCTATCGTTACTATCGGGGCATATACTACTACGACTAATCCTGAAAGTGGATATTACACAAGGACAGTCATTAGTGGAACTTATACCATGCAGGTTGAAAGCAAGGATTATCAAACTGTTACAGTAACGAATGTGCATGCATTTAATGGAAATACTATCAGCCAAGATTTTCATCTTATTGCCACTCGTTTGTTCACTGAACCGTTTATTAATTTGAGTATAACTCCTGCTGAACATGTGACTTTAGCGGGTGAAATTGTCAGCTATACTTTGACGATTACAAACCTTAGTCCTACCACTGAAAGTTACATGATTTCTATCGGCAATCATGCTTGGCAGACCATGCCCTCCATGACCGCCACTGAACCAATTAGACCATTTAGTGCCACGCAGGTTATTATCGACGTTCAGGTGCCTATTACGCTTAGTCATACTCAAACAGATACAACAGCTATCTTTGCTACTTCGCAAGGTACTATGGCTTACGGGTCGCATGTCATCATTACTACCACTGCGATTGTTACCCCTGTGCCGCAATCAATTTGGCAACAATCGTTTAAGGTGAACGATAATTTGGTCAGCACTACTGAAGAAATTACCTTGACTACTGGTGATAATCTTGAGATAACTCATCATGTTTGGATTAGTCATACTCAGCAGACCATGTTTAATCTTCAGCAACAATGGACACCAGAACTATCCCTATTGAGTATCCTGACCAGCACAGGAAATATAATCACCATGACAGATGAATTAACTGAAGCGTCACAGCTTGCTTTGACATGGCTTGTGCCTAATGCCACTCCCTACGAATGGTATACGTTTACCCAAACATTCGAGGTTCAACCTAGCGACCTGTATGACACGTACTGGAGTGCAAAAGATTTATCTTTGGCACTTCTGACCCAAACGCTACAAGTGGATGATACCATGCCATTAACACATAAGTTGACCATGCATCTTATGCCTATGCCTCCTACTCCTTCACCACAATCAATTTGGCAACAATCGTTTAAGGTGAACGATAACTTGGTTGATACCACTGAAGACATTACCTTGACCACTGGCGATAATCTTGAGATAACTCATCGTGTTTGGATTAGTCATATCCAGCAGACCATGTTTAATCTTCAACAACAATGGACACCAGAACTATCCCTATTGAATGTCCTAACCAGTACAGGAAATATAATCACCATGACAGATGAATTGACTGGAGGGTCAAAGCTTGCTTTGACATGGCTTGTTCCTAATGCGATTCCATACAAATGGTATACATTTACCCAAACATTTGAGGCTCAACATGGTAATTGGCAATACACACATCTGACCCAAACGCTCCATGTAGATGATACCATGCCATTAACAAAAATACTAACCATACATCACACCATCACCCCAAATATTCACATGACCCAAACAGTTGGTTTACAAGCAAATACATGCTCGACTCGAAAAACCATTTCGGTCACAACTGGCACGGAGGTCTTCTATTGTTATCAGGCACAAAATACAGGAAATGCGGCATTGACGCACCACACGATTTCAGAATCGGCGTTTGATAACACCCTTGAATTTTCATTGCCACTATTACCAGGTGAAATAGAACAGGTCATACAAAAACACACTATCACTCAAACTACCATAAACACCGCAACTTGGTATGCAGAAAATTTATCTTTTGTAGCAATCTATACCGATACAGCATCAGTTCATCTGCTAGCAGGTCAACCCGTTAATGTTGACTTGCCGACAGTCTTTACCAATACTGCGGGGTTATCCATGACCGTCTTCATCCCATCTACAGTTTTGGCTGATAATACCCATGTGGTTTACACTCCGCTTGAACCGCCGACCATGCCAATTTCCGATGACATGCATTTTGTGGGACAGCATTTTAGTTTGCAGGCATATCAAGAAGGGGAATTACTCACCGATTTTTCATTCCAAAATCCAATTACCCTCACATTGCATTATCCTGATACGATTTTGATAGATGGCGAGATGAAACCAATTGATAAATTATCATTGATGTTATACAAATGGAAAAATGACCAGTGGATGGATTCGGCTCGTACCTGTCAGCCTCCTTCGATACATCAACTCGGGGCGGATAACACGATTATAGCTAAAATATGTGGCTTTAGTGATTTTGTCTTGGCGGGACATGAACAAAAAGGCTATGCTGTTTATTTGCCACTGGTCTTGAAGTGATTTGATGAAGACCTGACAGATTGTTAGAAACCTGTCAGGTCTATAACTACATGTAAAAAAGGAGTTCAATAAATGAAAAAAGTAGCTTCGCTTCGCTATGGAGTGATATTCAAAAAAGCTTTTTGTGACCCTGAAATATTCACCGCATTTGTGAGGGATATGGTCGGGGTCGAAATAGAAATTGACCATGTTGAGACTGAAAAGGAGTTTGACCCATCCATCGGAAGGGTGCAATCACGCTTTGACCTGTTTGCTCAAGATATTAAAAATCGGGTCATAGTCGACATCCAACATAAAAGGCTACCTGACCATTATCATCGTTTTATGCATTATCATTGTGCGGCTTTGTTGGAGCAAGTGCCTAATTCGTATGATTATCAACCGCCCATGACAGTATTCACAATT
>NBMH01000175.1 GCA_002084875.1 Anaerolineaceae bacterium 4572_78
CTGAAGACAACCAAAGCTGTGAGTGGAGACTGGCTTGATTCAATCTCATCGACGAACTTTCTTAGGGCATTCTTGACACCATTCATTTCATCTTGCATACTACCAGTCACGTCAATGACGATTACCAAATCTACAAAATAGTCAGGCGGTATGGATATCTTAGTACGCTCTCTATCTGTATGAGCGGGATATTCGTTCGCTGTCACTTTGGCTTCGTGCGTCAATACTAGTAGGTACTGATTAATGAGCGATTCATCAAAGCTAACGATAGCATGGCTTATATCATCTGCACTATCAACGCTCAAATCACCCAGCGAGCAAGTCAACGTCGGTAGGTTGCTGGTATCACACATAGCATAGTCGCTGTTTACAGATTGCAGTTCAACACCTCTCGGTAGCGTCATTACCAATTCAATACCCGTCGCTGCATTCGGTGCTAATGGACTGAGTACAACGTCCGCCGTGCAATGCAAACTACCTTCTGGCACAACTTTCTTTGGAGTGCAATTAGCACTTACCGACAAATGTGGTGTGATGTTTACACTCTTTTTATGGACATCGGCTGGATACTCATTGGCGGTGACAGTTGCCGTGTTCGCCACTGATTTATTGGCATCTGGGTTGCTAACGACCAGTTTCACTCTAGCAGTATTACCCACTGCCAAGTCAGGTAAGGTGCATGTCACAGTGTCTGCATCGCATTCGCCGCCATCCAATGCTTCAATAGAAACCAGGCTAAAGCCACTTGGCAAAACATCGGTCAAGACAACACCGGTTGCAGTTTCACTACCACCATTGGTAACGGTGGCAATAAAGGTTATGTTTTCACCCTGTTTTGGAGTACTTGGTTCCGCGACAACTTGTACTTTGATGGCGGATAAGGGCTTCAAAACCACTTTCTGTGTTGGCTCATTACCGAGCGCAAACTCGACGGGTGCGAAGGTGTACCCATCTTTGCTGGCGGTGGCGGTGTAATCATCACCTTCTGGCAAGAGGAGTTCCCAGTAACCAGATTCATTCGTTTTTACAGTGGTACCCGCCACAGTGACTTCAACATCTTTTAAAGCACCACTATCACTAACAATTGTGCCATAGACAGTGTAGTTGCTTGTATTAGAATCATCCGTACCAGTATTATCACCACTACCCGTTCCATCACCGGTGTTATCTTCAGGCATAACGTCTGTGAAAGTATCTGTGATCACTGTAGAGATAACTTCTTGTGCATCTTCCATAGACGTTATCCCTCCAGGCAACCAATTAAACGTACCTTCCGTTTCATCAGCAATGCCTTTATAGGTGGCTTTATCAGTCGCTTCGTCACCACAACTACCTGTCAATATGACATGGACTTTGACACCGAGTTCTTGTGCCTTAGCAATGGCAGCCGCTGCCTCTTTATGCGGGGCGGAAGCTGTTGCTATAATGATTTGACCGTTGGGATTGATGTTTTCCAAAGCTGATTCTATTGCAGCAACCGAGGCATTTGGACAATCATCGCCACCCGAAGGTTGGATACTTCTAATCCGTGTAATTACATCTCCAAGATCATTAGTAACAACACGAGTAGTTACATCATCTTTGAAGGTAAGTAATTCAACGTTAGGAGCCTCTATTTCAAACGGAGCCATAAAGGCGTTCAGTTCTTCATCAGAGGGCGGATTCTCTTCACTATAGGGTGCCATAAAGGCATCAATTTCTTCTTCGCTAGGCCAAGTTTTTTCCACAAATTGGGCTAAGAAACTTTCTATAGCATTAGAAACCATGAGGAGTTCCGAAGCCATCGTCATAGTATCATCAATCAATACCGCAAGATCAGCCTTTTCTCCATTTCGAGGAGTAATGCGTTCTTCTTCCTTCACCGTCACGCGAATTTCTGCTACGGCTTGTACTTCAGAATCACCTTGTGATGTGGCTGTTAGGGTGATAACATTTTCTTCGCCGCGTGTTTCAGGTAGAGTGACATCAAATACTAATTCACCACGCCGCATACTATTAACTTGAACTTGAGACGGTAAGCCTAAGTCCCAGTCTGCCGTATTATCCACACTAATAGTATAGGTATCCTCCGTCGGACCACCATTGTGTAGAGTCACAGTCACTGGTACAACTTCTCCGGGTTCGCCAACAATTTGCTCGGCATAAGAAGCTTCCACGTTGTAAAGAATCTTACTCGGATTGATAACAATTTCAGGTGCGTCAACCAAATCTTCTAAACTCACACCAGGATCCAACTTAATGTCATCTGAGAAAATTGCAAAGCTGGTTTCGGCTTTAAAGGCTTTGCCACTCACACCACGTAAATCAATCACACTGTCTTTACCAACAGATAGAGTAATGGTATCCGCAGTAATAGCCCCTTCACTGAGTTGACGCAAATCCATTATCCAATCTTCGCCACCAAATAGAACAACGTCATCTGCACCTTCAAAGCGTGTTGTTTCATCAACTTTTAATGTTGTGGGATCATAATATATATGAGTACGGTATCTCGTTCTACGAGTTACAGATTGAGCTGTACGATTAGTGGTACTACCATTACATATTCTCATCCTACCAGAAACATTACCCATATTAATGGAAATATTACCACCATTTCCACCTCTGATAGTTCTTATGTTTGAAGTAGAACTAGAACTAGAACTAGAACCCCACTGTCTCATACATCTAAACAATCCAAGTGATGAAGGAGAATTTGGTCTCATACCACTATATATATGATAACCACCATTTGTGGTACATTGAGATGTTATTGTGGTCGTTAATGTAGTATTTCTTAAACGCCCAACACCATCAGCGTAACCACCACAGCCACCTCCTAACTGTCCAGTTCTACCATTAACGGACATACCTAAGTTAGTAGCAAATATTCGTACTAAACCACCACTTCCACCTCGAACATTGCCATTAATCCAGCGTCCCCAGTGATTAAAATTATCAGCATCTCCACCAAAGCCGCCTTGAACTCGACCATTATTAATGAAAATAGTTGGGTATATCTCTATGCGACCACCATGACCACCTTGAGAATTCATAAACTGCCCATGACTCAGGTACAGATGGGGAAACTCATTACCACCACGTCCAGCACGGGAACCACTCAAAACCTGTCCAGTGCTATCGTTCTCGAAACGGTTGACATAAATAGTCATACTACTACCATTAGTCGCGTGGTTATAACTATTAGGCTGATTTGCAGGTCCAGAACCATTTACACCGCCAGTACCCGTAATAGTACCTTGGTTATGTATACTCGCTGCAAACAGGTGTAGTCTTGAAGGAGCGTTAGTATGATTGTTAAAGGCACTTTGCAAGACACCATTTTGGGCAATACAAATTCCCCGTACTTGAAGGCGAGTGGTATCTGATGAAACCGAAGTTGGTAAAATAATAGTATTGCCACCTTGAATCAGTACCCAATCACTTGGTTCTGGAACATTACCCGTATCCCAAGCACTCCGCATATTCCACATATTCCAAGGTGAGCGGCTTCGCACTGTGGCGACACCAGTAGCACAAGGATCAGTGTTATTACCCCTGACATTAACAATCATCGTTGCCGAACCCGTATTGCCATCACGATCAGTGACTTCCAACGTGACGGTAAATTCGCCAGATTCAAGGAAAGCGTGCGTAGCGGTAACCGGACGTGTTGTATTTCCTCTACGTCCTACGGAAGTATTGCCATCACCGTATTTCCACACATATTCATAGCGAGGTTGACCATCTGCATCGGTGAAAGTGCCACTGAAATCGAATGCTTCACCCACATCTAACGCAATGTCATCGCCCAATTGAACCACTGGAAGCGCACCTAAAACTTCTACGGTCAGCGTTTCAGTTGTGACACCGTCGAACCGATCAGTAACGGTTAAGGTGACAGTATAAGTACCCTTAACAGCATAAGCATGTGTCGCATTGAGAGTTGTCGCGCTGCTGCCATCCCCAAAGTCCCAAAGATAAGTCAATCTATCGCAAGGGTCCGGATCAGTCGCGGTGCCATTAAAGTTAATGACATCAGTAATGCGAATGGGATTGGCTGTCGAAGTAGAGCTTGCTGTGACCGTAGGTGGCGTATTATTAACTGTAATAGTTACGCTATCACTACCAACACCCTGAAAGCGATCCGTAGAAGTCAAAGTTGCTGTATAACTACCCGGCGCGGAATAGGTATGATTAGCCGTTAACGTGGTAACAGGATTACTATTATCACCAAAAGCTAAGCGATGAGTCAGCCTATCACTTGCCGTATCAGTCGCCGTTCCAGTAAAACGAGTGGCATTACAAATAGCAACAGGATTGGGATTAGCACTCAAATTCACCGTTGGCAAGACATTTTGTACCGTCACCGTGATTTGAGCCGTACTCGCTGCACCCCTTGTATCCGCCACAGTCAGCGTAGCAGTATAAGTGCCTGGTGCTATATAAGTATGGTTCGCATTTAAGGAATTAGCCGTACTACCATCACCGAAATCCCAGCTAGCGGCACAAATACCATCGGCATCAGTCACAGTCGCGGTGAAACTCTCACTGCTATCCATATTCACCGTTTTTGTCGTGCTTGGCAACGTGATTACTGGTGGCGTGGCGGGAGTTGGATCAAAGATACCGAAATCTATCGTCACCGTATCACTAGCGTTAGCTATTGTGAAATCGTGCATCACAAAGCCTTCACCCCTGACTGGCGATGTTTGCCTTGAACCCCAAGGAATATCAGCCCAAATTGTAAAAGGACCGGTATTATGGGAAATGGACGAATAACTACCATTCGCGTCTGTCGTTGTCGTAAAGAAACCACCTTGACCGGCATTGGCTAGGTTATTGTCTCTGATAAAGATAGTTGAATTAGCACGGGCTGCCTCACAAGTATCCCAGACACCATTGTCATTAGGGTCCATGAATGATCTGCCTTGGATCGTGGCAGCGAGGCTAGTTGAGGGCAATAGACTGCCCATTGAAAATACAGCCAATGACCCTACCATCGCAAAAGATGCAAGATTATTCCGCCATCTATTTTGAGATGGCAGCAATCTTGTGGTCCGATATAAAATGGCTAATTCCTAATTAAAAAAAAGAATTACCCATTTCGTCCTACCGAAAATACCATACTGGTCATTATCGGCACCCCTATAAAACAAATTGTCGGTCAAACTTAT
Source organism: Anaerolineaceae bacterium 4572_78 (assembly GCA_002084875.1). Taxonomy (GTDB): domain Bacteria; phylum Chloroflexota; class Anaerolineae; order 4572-78; family 4572-78; genus 4572-78. The sequence goes on from NBMH01000175.1 coordinate 5,157, forward strand.
CAGGCTTTCCGAAGCAAGCAGTTGCCACCCGACACCGCTTGAAACTTGGGGGAAG
>NBMH01000176.1 GCA_002084875.1 Anaerolineaceae bacterium 4572_78
CAAACGAGGTAATGTTCAAAACCTGACAGGTTTCCAAAAACCTGTCAGGTTTAATCATAAAAGCTTTGACTCTCCAATTTTTTGTCGCTCTTATCAGTACGTAAATCCCTTGAGCAATCACGATAAAAATAGCATAGTACATTGTGTATAAACTTAATGTGGTGACGATGATGTATGCCCATTTAGCTTTTTGATTGCCTCTTAAAAAATGTACGAAAGCAAGCATGCTCATCGTTCCCAATAGCGTTACTAAACCGTACATGCGTACTTCTTGGCTGTAATAAATCGCCATAGGATTAATTGCAGTTATGAATGCCGCCAGCACCCCGCCCACTCCACTCACCTTTGAAATGGTGTGGTTAGATTCAATTACATGAGCAAGTTGATATACAATTGGGATGAGCAATGTACCGCAAATGACTGACACGAAACGCCCCATTTCAGAAGTGATGCCTGCAATCATAAACCAGCCATGCAATATGAGATAATATAATGGTGGGTGAATATCTAACGCCGTTAAGTGTATCATATCAACAATTGGCATGCAGGCGAAGTAAAAACTCCAGCCTTCATCACCCCATAACGGCTGAAAATCAAGGGCATATACACGTAATGCAAATGCTATAAATGTGATGGGGATTAGTATTTTAGAATTTGTTTTCATAAATCATGTCAATATTTGCACAAATGAAATGAAATAGGTATGTTAATAAATAGGAGGAAAAAATGAATAAATCTGAAAAAGCAAATGCTGTTTCAACAGGTGTGCTTTTAATTGGCATCGGCATGCTGATTCTGACAGGATGGTGGTGGCCAGGTATTATGTTGGTTTTAGGCTTATCAGGAGCGACCCGATTGTTGATACGTGGTATGTTTCGTCAAGCAATTTGGACATTTGCTCTCTTTATCCTTATCCCAATTGGAATTGCGATTATGCAAAGTATACATGTCCCCTGGCATGTAGTAATTCCCTTAGTGTTAATCGGCATGGGAGCGATGTATATTTTGAAGGGACTCGTGAAGGGTTAGGAGTCAGGAGCGAAAAAGTTTGCTTTTTCATGTCAAAGCAAGCTTTGACGCTCCATGAACATCTATACCTGCACCACAACAATAGTCAAATCGTCATGCGGTTCGGCATCGCCAATAAATGCCATGACTTTATCTTTGATATGTTCTAACATGAGACCTGAAATGTTTTGAAAACCTTTCAGGTCTTGATTTGAGAATGACTTTACTGCATACATCAAACGTTCAAAACCAAACATCTCGTTATGTTCATTCATGGCTTCGGGCAGACCATCACTCATCAAAATCACCATGTCATCACGTTGCAATTCGACTTCGGTTGACATGTAACCTGACTGGCTCCCCAAGCCAACCCCAAGCGGCATGCCTCCAATTTCAATTTCATCAACGGTGCCATCATGCCGTCGAATTAAGGGCATGGAACAACCTGCATTGACCATAGTGCCTCGCCTAATACCTGTCAGGTCTATATCAAATTCTACATACACAAAAGCACAGTTTTGCCTACTTTTTTTAGTATACGTCATAAGTGTTTTATCCATCTGAGCTAACAGGTCAGGCGGTTCCAAAAATTGTTGTACCGTTGATTTAAACGTACTCATAGTCAATGCCATGAGTAAAGCTGCCGATATTCCTTTTCCTGACACATCGCCGACAGCAATGCCATATCTGCCTCCGATTACTTCACCTGTCATAGGGTCGAGTGTTGGCGGGAAGGCATGATAAGCATACAAATCTCCGCCTATTTCCTGTGCCGATTGGGTAAAACAAACTACTTCAACCCCATGCCAATTTGGTTTATTTGGGGGTAAAAGGTTATGCTGTATATTTTTAGCAATCGAAAGTTCTCGCCGAATTGCAGTTAATTTTAGCCGTTCAGTTTCAACATGTTTCTGTGCGGTCATGTCATGAATTATGCCTTGATAACCCATAAAATTACCCGACGGGTCATAATGCAAAGTGGCACTCACTAAACAATCAATAATTTTATCATCTCGTCGTCGCATTTTGAGATTAAGGTTTTTCACAAACCCTTCAGATTCAACAGCGTTTCGGAAACGCTGACGGTCTTCAGGAAAAGCATAAAACGAAACAACATTTAAGAGTTTTGCTTCTTCTATGGTATAACCAAAAATTTCTTTACATGCGGGATTGACTTCAATAAGCTGACCTTCTGCTGTCGTAACAAAAAGAACATCTTTTGATTCTTCAAAAATAGTACGGTATTTCTGTTCACGCTCTTGTAAGTCAGCAATTAATGTTTGCAATCGAATGGTCATGTAATTAAAGTCTTTTGCTAACATACCGATTTCATCTTGACGTGTAAGGTCAAATTTTCCCGTCCATGCATCTAAAGTGGGGGCTTGGGCAATTTGGGTGGCGATTGCGGTCAGATGGGTAATGGGCATGGCAATACTACGGGTGAAAATAACAGCTAGGATTACACTCGATAAAATTGTGGTTATAAATAAAACGATTCCTGCTATGACGTATCTATTTTGTAAAGTGATAAATTCAGCAAAAGTTTCCGTTTGACGTTCCTCTTCATTCGATATAATTCGTCCTGCTAACGTGGTTATAGAACGAGCATTCATCGCTAATTGCTTTTCATGCTCGATGATTTCATTATCTAGCATTAATAATTGTTCAAACATGCTTTGTATTTCTTTTGTTATGATTGACAAGTTTTCCCGTTTCGATGCAGATAAATTATTATGTGATTTAATGAGAGTTTGGAGTTGCTTTGTACCTTCTCGAAAATTATCAATATGTTTTTGGACAGGTTGCTCTGTATAATTGTATCCCGTTGATTGAAAGCCAAAATGTAAATATGATAGATATGCTTTTCGTAAATTAGAACTGGTGATTTTTATATCTGACTCATTAGTTTCATCAATTTCTTTATCCAATGTATCTAGCATTTCTAGCACATCACCTGTCAAACCATAATTTTGGTCACCGCGAATGCGGATATTTTCAACTAAATTATTAAAGACAGTTTGATAGTCATGAGTGGCTGTTTCCAATTTATCTAAGAATGAAGCATAACGTACTTCACGTTCTGTTTCTGCGGGGATGATAGAGCGTATTTCAGTCAACAAGTCAAGCAAAGTTTGAAAGTGTTGTTGGTTAGGTAAAACGTAATTTCCATAAGCCCCCTCAAAACTTTGACCCGAATAACGAAGCAAAAAGTTTTTCTCATTGCGGCGCATCTCTAATAATTCTACTTCTATCTGACGTGCTAGACTTGCTACTTTGTCGGCATTATGGACTTCCTCGAACATGGTTTTTACTAGATTTTCCATGACAAACAGCATAACACCAAAAATAATCGATAACATGATGAGTAAACTGAATGCAAGTCCTAACTTGCGACCGATATTGAGATTATCCAAAAAATCAAATTTCGACGATTGATTTAGAATATTCATTAAATATACACTACATTTGAATGGAGAAATACTGTAGGGAAGAAAAATGAATTAACTTGGATTACGGAGCATCAAAGCTTGCTTTGACGCTCCATAATATTTACGGGATCCATGCTTGCCATGTAACTTCATTTTGCTCCATCCAGATACGAACGGATTGTTCTACGGTTTTTCCTTCCATTTCAACCGAAGCCATCATGGATATTTGGTCTTCATTAGTAAAGCCAAAATTTTTCAAAAAACCATAAGCATCAGGAGCATAATCTTTCAGACCGGGCCACAATGCTTTTAAGAGAGCATCGGTGGGATATTCACAATCTACTCCGCCCGTGTCAAATTTAGCATAACATTCATCGCTATATGGTGGGAGTTTAACTGGAGTTAAACTAAATTTAGCAAAAAGATAATGTGGAGTCCAAAAATAAAATAGAATAGGCTCTTCTTTCTCATAAGCGGTAATTATAGATTCTACTAGAACTTCTTCTGAACCAGCAAATTCTACCTGAAGAGGCAAATCTAAATTAGAAATAATATATCCTGCCGCGTCCAGCCAATCGGGGGATCCTGTCAAAAATTGTCCCTTATCACCAGTACTAGGAGTGCTAAACAATCGAGCCAATTCAGGGTCTTTAAAGCCTTCCCAAGTGGCAAGTTCGGGATGTTTCTCTACCATATACTTAGGCATGAACCAACCTATTTTACCTAAGACTCCCAAATTTCCGCCATGCTCAACAGTTTTTTCAACTTCCATGTACCGCTCAATATCATTCAGCCAAGTAATAGGCCAAATCTCCAAAACAGCATGGGCTTCACCTTGAACGAGTATTTCAAATTGTTGGTCTGCCTCAATATCTATAATTTCGACAGTATAGCCCATTTCTTCTTCCAAGATTATCTTAGCAAGCATGTTGTCCAATTCAAAACCAAGCCAATCGCGTTGTGCCAATTTTATCACTGGCTTCTCCTGTTCAACTGAGGGCGATTCTGTATTAGTACAACTGGTCATAACTAAAATCATAACTACTATTAAATAAACACGTAACATCATAAGTTTTCTACAAATATCCTTTTTATATGATAATAAATTAACAACTTATTTTACCATGCACCACTGTGAGAGTCAAGCAGTTGTATTATGCTTGTCTTCTGTATAAAAGCCGTTTCAAAAAATGTAACCACTTGTTCTTTATACGGGTTTGTACCAGCTGGCATCGTCTGCCGCCGTCATAGGTGAAACTGACTAAGAACCCGCTCGCTAATAAATAGCTTGATTTAAACTAAAACAAGAAAAGTTTTTAAACCATCTCGTAAGCGTTCATCCCCACCCCTAACCCCTCCCCCACAGGGAGAGGGGTTAGGGGTGGGGGTCTACTGACAAGAGAGGGAGTGAATAATTACAAAAAATTTGGTTCACAAATTACGTGTAGCCCAAATTAAACGTTGCATTATCGTAATCACAACCAAGATACCCATGATTGAAAATAGTACAGTTAAATATTGAGGTAAAAGCATAAATAAACAATAAAATATAATAGTTTCTGTTCCCCCGATAAATCCTGCTGGCATTGT
>NBMH01000177.1 GCA_002084875.1 Anaerolineaceae bacterium 4572_78
ATTGCTGTTTTAGCCACGCCCATTCCATATCTATTAGGTAATCTTAATGCCGATGATTTTTATTACTACCTTGTCCTTGCCCAACATACTGCTCAAGGACTTGGTGCCACGTTTGATGGAAGCGAATTGACAAATGGGTTTCATCCGTTGTATTATTTATTCCTCACTGGTATTGCCTTCATTCCAATTGATAACCCTCAATTTTTAATACGAGTTGCTTTAATACTCCTACTGCTCTTTCACCATGCAACCGCTTTAGTTTTATTTTGGTATTTCTGTCCGAACATGGACGGGCAAGATACCCGTCCTACATGGATTGCTTGGTTGGTGGTTTGTCTATGGTGGTTCAATCCATGGACATTGGTAATCACCTTACGCGGCGTGGAGGCACCTATTGCTACATTTTTATGGGCAATTATTATTGTAAATATATTAAAACAACAAAATAAAGCATGCATTATCACTCCAATACCATTTCGTGAAATCAAACATGCGATTGCAATCGGTTTATTATTTGGTTTAGCTATCTTAGCCCGCACCGACACCTTACTTTTGCTAGCGATTTTTATTGTTACCAAAACATATCGTCTGCACTCAAAACATTTCATCAAGCATGCTTTTATCATTTTGATTTTTGCGTTTTTGATAACATCGCCATGGTGGTGTTGGAGTTATGTCAATTTTGGACAAATCATGCAAGTGAGCGGACATGCTGTGTTTTTAGGCTCACATGGATTTGATTGGTTTAAACCAACCTTCATTTTAAGAGAAACTGTTTTTAATACCCTTTTCTATTTTAGTAATCTATTAGTTTACACCATGATACCTCTATTAGTAGCGGGTTTTTTAGCATGGAATAATCGGCAAAACACATCTCAATTGTTTTTCGCTACCATGAGAAAAATAATATCTGATTATGATTTTGCTGTGCTGACAATGATAGTTTTAGCGATATGGTATGGAGTCTGGCAATGGCATGTGCAAAGTTGGTATCTTCTGCCAACGATTTTAATAGTGACCATAGCTGTCGGCTTAATTGCAAAAAATATCACCGAACAAATTTCATATAATGCTTTCAAGATGAGTATCGGAATTATTATTGTTAGCGGCGTGGTATCAACCGCAGGATTTTCTTTGGTAGAGGATTTTGGCTTTGGTTATCCTCATCAAGTCAACGGCTACTACATCGCTCAATGGCTAAATGATAATACCGAACAAACGGCTATCATTGGCAGTTGGAATAGCGGAATCATTGGTTATTTCACAAATAGGTCAGTTGTTAATTTAGATGGTGTGGTTAATAATAGTTTGCATGACTATAAAATCAGCCATCGAGCAACAAGTTTGGACGAACTTTTACCCTACATCCGAAAACGAGGTATTACTTATCTAACCGATTATGAACATTTTTACATTGAGAATCCTGATGAGATGGGATTAAAATTGATTTATGAGTCGGGTATGCATGGGTTTCGAGTTTATCATGTCAAATAACTACTAGAAGTTTATTTTGCATGATTGGGATTGGAATGCACCGCAACAAAAAAACAAAACTTGGTATTAAAATAAAACGGCTATCATATATGCCAACCTGTCCTCATCCGAATTTTGTTCGGACATGGATGCAAAAATGGATGCTTTGGCTGGGATTATCATCATGGCTAAAAGCAAGTTTATATTTCGTCAGCGGGTTTTATGCCATTTTCCTGATAATTGCTATTCTTGATGGTACACTCACTCATTTTACAGATGGTAGAGAATGGTGGGAGAGTTTGCTTTTTCCTATAGTGTTACTTTATCTATTGGCAATTATGGTACCACTTCAACAACTACTTAGCAAAATCATCGCCAAATGGCAACTACAGTTACCAAAAAACAATGTTACATTTAAACAAGAATCCAATGATGTTTACATTCTAAATCGGCGGCATGAGAAAATTGTCTTCGCTATGGGTGTCATCGGATATTTGCTATTTAAATCATACCATCCCATTTCACCATCCATCATTTTTTATCAACTTGTTGGTGGTAGTTTGGTAACGGGATTATTTATGTGGTATTTGTATTTTGCCATTTCCCGAACCAAACGAATAGTCATGTTCCATCAAAAAATGAAGCGAATTTTAGGTGATGATAACCTTATCATTGATGAATCACTTATGGCATGGACAAAATTATTAATTCGCATGTTGCTTTTTATTGTCATTATCACCCTCCCTTTTGTGGATACTATCTTAAGTGTAACCCCGATTGTAGCATACACCGCGATACTGTTTACGATTTGGCGAATAATTAATCTAAGCCATCTTTCACATCTCAGTATACTACCACAGTTAAAAAAGTATTGTACTGTACCCAAGCCACCCATGCCGACACTTTTGGATGATTTAATGACCATGTGGATGGATGAAATAGGCACATCATCATATTTTGTCGCCACCATTATTTTTACAATGATGTGTTATGTCATATTCCTGTTTATATGGCTAATCGGTGGGCAACTTGAGACTCTCAAGCAAAATTTCCGTTGGACATTAATGTTTCCAGTGATAATGACATATTTATTATTGATGCCCTTGATGTGGCGAATAGTTTTGTATCGAACAATTTATGCCTATCAAGATACCATCACAAGCCAAAACCGTTTTAAAATGCTTGTCCAAAAAGTATATACCTTAAATCGTCAACATGAATGGTTTGCCATGATAGTTGGGGTAGTTGGAATTTGGTTATTATTTCCCCCATGGATAGCAAATAGTTTTGCTGACCTCGTTTTTAACATAGTGGGGCATGGCATCAATGGAGCATTACTCGGCTACCTTATTTACAGCACCATTATACTTACTCGAAATTTAGCCAAATTTTATGACGAACTTCAACAAGTTAGCATCTTCGGACGCTCGCTGTCGATTTTACCTACTCTACAATGGAGCGTTGTTCTAGCAGTATTGTGGTTAATTACTATTTTTCTTAGCACCTTATTTGTTCCTGATTGGTTAAATCCCGCAAATTTAGCAGTGTATATTATGCTACTGCTGACCATTATCATAATATTTGTTTCTAATCGAGTCCCTTATCAAGTGCTTCCTTGGTTTCGCGTATTACGGATAGCAGGATTGTTTTTTGCTGTGGCAACTGTAGGTACTTATGGTTTTCTCATTCTTGAAAAAGAAGCAAATTCCTTAACTCTAGTTGACGCAGTTTATATGACCGTTATTACCATGACCACAATTGGCTATGGTGATATGACTCCTATAACTCAAAATGGACGTATATTTACTGTTTTTCTTAGTCTTTTTGCCGTTGGGATTGGAGGCTATGCTATTTCTGCATCGGCATCATTTATCATTGAGGGAGATTTAAGTGATTTATTAAAAGGAAAAAAAATGAGCAATAAAATTGCAAAACTGAAAGACCATTGTATTATATGTGGAGTTGGAAAAACTGGCAGACAAATCGCCTTAGAATTTTATAAAACACAGGTTCCATTTGTGTTTATAGAATCGTCAGAGCATGTCATTAAGGAATTGTTACATCTAGGCGATTTCCTATACATTCATGGTGATGCCACCAAAGATGAAACACTTTATGCCGCTCGTATTGAACATGCTAAAGGATTAATCACTTGTTTGCCTGATGATACAGACAACGCATTTATAGTTCTTAGTGCTAGATCCTTAAACCAAAATTTGCGGATAATCAGTCGTCTATCCGATGAAGAAAACGAGACGAAATTGTGGAAAGTGGGAGCAGATGAAATTGTTTCACCACATGTCATCGGCGGATTACGCATGGCTTCGGTGATGCTTCGCCCTACAGTGGTTACTTTTCTTGACCAAATGTTACGGGCAGAAAAGGAAACGGGTGAAATATTGCGTGTTGAGGAGATACCTGTTAGCAGATTGCAAATTCCTGAATTGATAGGGCGGGATGATTTAACAGTGCGTGACATAGGACATTACAGCGACCTATTAATTATTGCTGTCAAATTAGAAGATGAAACATATCAGTTCAAACCAAGAGGAAACACATTTTTGGATAGAGGTGACACCTTAATTGCAGTAGGCAGTCCTGATGACATGGCTTATGTGTGTGGAGAATATTGAATTTACGAAGCGGTGGCGTGGCTCAACAAGACACCAATCAAGGTTCGCTTACAAATCGAACCACCGAGGGCTGTTCAATGCTAAAACAAATAACATGGCTTGGAATATTTATGGAGCGAAAAAGCTTGCTTTTTCATGTCAAAGCAAGCTTTGACCCTCCAATTTATCTTGCCAAAAAACAGCATTGAACAGCCCTAATGTTATGAGTGTAAACAAACAAATTGGTGTCAATTGCAAACATGCCTACATAAACCTTTCGTAATATATCAATTCTCGGTCAAGTCGCTAAATTTCATTTACTGCCTCCCTTGCCACCCGCCGACCAATTTCAACGGCATAATTTGTACCTCTATCCCATGGATATACATGGCTCATACTTGCCCAAAATAGCCCTTCCATTGGTGTTTTCAATGGTGGAATATTTTGGCTATGATTGACAAATGGCACAGGTTGAGCATATAACTCTTTGAAAAGCCAACTATCTTTTAGCCAACTTTCATTAAAGTCAGAATTAAACTTGCTTAAGAAGGGCAAAAATTTGGCGTACAATTCTTCCTTAGTCATTTCAAAATAAGGGTGGTCTGCTTCCAAATAGTCACCACAATAAACGATATGGTCACCGCCATAATGTTTGGGGTTGATAAAGTTTGTATGTTCAGCCAAAATCAAAAAGGGAAAGCCGTCTGCCTTTGGTAAATTTATCCAGTAATGTTTATTGGTCAAGGCATGCTTGAGCGATAGAATCAACACAACGGCTCCCATAGATTTTAACTTTTTCAATTGTGATAAATAGTCTTCAGGCAAATTGGGAGTCAACTTTGCCAAAAGACCAGGTGATGTGGTGGAAATAATACGGTCAAATTCATGTGAGTCAGTTTGTGTATTTATGGTCAATGTCTTATCGTCATTTGATCATGTTAAGAGCATGAAATCCTCCTTTGAAGTATCCCAATTTAAAACTCCGCTTGTGAACCCTAGCCCACATCCATGCCATGTTCACATCTTTGTAATATTTCCCAAACTTGCCCATCAATAACGGCTCCCATAGAACTGTTTCCAGTTTTTAGTTAGTTTCAAATATACCCCCACGAGTCCAAAACGAATTATTGATAACAAATTTAATTTGGGAAAGGTAAGCATTTGTAAGGGCGTACCGAATGGATAAATTTGTCCATCAACATACAGCGAGGTAGTCGAGGTGGGGAAAAATAAATTATCTTCCTGTCCGATTTCTCTGATGAGGTTAATCATGTCATAATCGGTTTCAAACCAGTGATGATAAAAGTTCTCCACTGTCCATGACCAATGTGGAGCCTTAAATCCAGCCGCTAAGCCGCCGGGTTGATTTCGTGCCTCAAAAACGGTCACCTCATGACCGCGTTGTATCAATTCTAGGGCAGCACTGAGTCCTGCTACGCCCGCTCCGATAATACCTATTTTCATT
>NBMH01000178.1 GCA_002084875.1 Anaerolineaceae bacterium 4572_78
ACAATTGAGGAGTTATTGCATGGTGAAAAGGCAAAAGTGCCAGGAGTATTGACCACGCTGAAGCAGGCGGAACGCGAGGTTAAACCTGTGGGCAATCAAGAAGAATTATTATAGTTATCGTGTTAAAATTTTAGACAAGGTTTTTAGTTGGCACTTTACATAATGTGCCGCTTTTCTCACAAGGTTTTTAAAACCTTTCTTGTCTTACTTTCTAAAAGATTATACTTTTATAGATTTATTTGCAGGGATTGGTGGGTTTCGACTGGCATGGGAATCGTTTGAAACAAAATGTGTTTTTTCTTCCGAATGGAATAAGTATGCCAAAACAACTTACTATAAAAATTTTGGCGAAATACCACATGGGGACATTACTAAAATCCAAGAAAGCGATATACCAGCTCATGATATTTTATGTGCAGGGTTTCCATGTCAGGCGTTTAGTATTTCTGGGAAACGGCTTGGTTTTGAAGATACGAGAGGCACACTTTTTTTTGATATAGCTCGTATTATCAAATATCATTATCCCAAAATTATTCTGCTTGAAAATGTAAACCATTTCGCCCGTCATGATAATGGTAAAACATTACAAACTGTTGTTTCAATATTACATGATTTAGGATATGATATATTTTATCAAGTACTGAATGCAAGTCATTTTGGTGTTCCTCAAAAGCGAGAACGGATTTATATTTTGGGGTTTCGCCATGATTTAAAACAAAAAAAATTCAGTTTTCCAAAGCCAACATATCAACGTATCACATTGCAAGATATACTTCTTGACGATGATAAAGTAAAAAAGTATATTATTAATCGAAACGATATTACCATGAAACCACCTCACACTAAGGGCATGATGTTCTTTGATAAGTTTGCTTCAAAACCAATTCGTATTGGCACGGTGAATAAAGGTGGGCAAGGTGAACGTATTTATGACATTAAAGGACATGCAATCACTCTGTCAGCGTATGGTGGTGGGGTGGGAGCAAAAACGGGTTTATATCAAATAAATGGTGTAATTCGTAAACTTGCTCCGAGAGAATGTGCAAGGTTAATGGGATTTCCTGATAGTTTTGAAATCCATGAACAAAATACACAAGCCTACAAGCAATTTGGTAATAGTGTTGTTATAGATATTTTGCAACATGTTATCTTAGCTATGATAAAGCAAGGAATTTTTAATTAATGCAGTATGGTTCACAAGCATGGGGTTCAAAAACAGCAAAAAATGGTTTCAGAAATGAAAATGATGTTATTGATAAATTTAATTCATGGGAAAATGATGAAGAATCTAGAAGATGGCTTATTATCATGGATTATAACTTAGATGAGATTGAATATGTGAAAGCAATCAAAATTTCAGGGCATAAAACAGATATTCAGGTTCAAGTTACGATAAAACTAAAGTCAGCAATTGATACCGAAAATATCCAAGTCAAATTGGTGAGTAATCTGAAAGGATTTAATCAAATTGATAAACGTTGGGTAGGTAAGTATGTTGAGATGTGGCATATCCCAGATGATGTTGCTGTTTTGCTAAGACAATACACGGGCGAATTAACACCTACTAAAACCGATTTAAGAGATTTACGCCGTATGTTTGTGAATGAATTTTCAAAAGAGGAACAACAATCTCTTTTGCATTTTTTGCAAAACAATAGGATGTTAATTGTCAGTGATGTTTTACGAGGTAGAGGAAAATTTACGGCTGAATGGATGCTCGTTGCTCAAAAGTTACCACAACATTCTCGTTGGATTTTGAGAAATATTAATAATGTTATCAATTATTTTGGAAATGGTGACATTATCATTACCAAACGAGGTAATATTAAAATAGGTAAAATTACGATGCAACGTAAAGGTGGTGATGCAGGCAGAGAAACTGCTAAAATGCTTCAATTTAAAATTAATCCTGCTGAACTTTTTGACATTGAATCATAATAGACTTTATCGGAAGTAGTGAAGGATTGGAAAAATCGACCATGCTGAAGCAGGCGGAACGCGAGGTCAAACCTGTGGGCAATCAAGAAGAATTATTATAGTTATCGTGTTAAAATTTTAGACAAGAAAAGTTTTTAAACCCTTGTCTTTTGAAAATCTCGCTTATCTGGCATAAAAATATGATACATATCAATGGTGAAACTAAAATTGTAGGTTTACTGGGATGGACTGTCAAACATTCGCTAAATCCCATCATGCAAAATGCGGCATTTCAACATCTCAAATTAAACTGGGCATACATTCCTTTACCTACTGCTCCTGAGAGTATCAAAAATGGGGTTCGTAGCCTCCAGACATTTAATTTTATTGGAGCAAATGTTATTGCCCCACATCAACAAGCAATCATGCGTTATCTTGATGAGATTTCGCCACTAGCTCAATCAATTGGTGTAGTTAATACAATTGTTATACGAGATGGGATTGTCTATGGTTATAATACTGAACGATACGGTTTTTTGCAAACATTGGCAGATTCGCAATTTAATCTCGAAGGAAGCCGATGTTTAGTTTTAGGGGCAGGTGGTGCAGCAAGGTCAGTGGTATTTAGTTTGGCAAGTTCAGGAGCAAAGACAATCTCTGTTTACAATCGTACCATTGAACATGCAGCTTTTTTAGTTGATGATTTGCAGTCCACGTTTAGTCATGTTCAGTTTTCATTTAATCCCTTAACCGCCAAACGCTTAATAGATATTAAAGATACTGTTGATTTGATTGTCAATACTACTCCTTTGGGAATGAGTCCCGATGTTGATTCCAGCCCATGGCCTGAAGATATATCTTTGGGAAAAGCAATGGTTTGTGATTTGGTATATAATCCATTACAAACTCGTTTTTTGCGTCAGGCTCAAGCAGAGGGATTAAAAACAATTGATGGGGTTGGCATGGTTGTTCATCAAGGAGCAAAAGCTTATGAAATTTGGACGGGACAATCACCACCGACCGATTTAATGAGAATGGCGGTTTTGGCAAAACTTTAGGGCAAGTATCGGCGCTACTTTTTTTGACATGATTTTCAATCATGTGGTCGTACAATGGAGCATCAAATCGCTTGCTTTTTCATGTCAAAGCAAGCTTTGAACAGCCCTAATCCTAATAGTAGTGGCGTATGGCCATACGCCACTACAACTAGCATTGAATAGTCCTAGTGATGGTGAACGATTACCTTTTTATTTGAGGATAAATGTGAAATGGAACCGCACTGACAGATTAATTATATTAGCATTAGCCATACTTGTTCTTTTTTTTCATTGGCGATTATGGACTCCCAATTTAGCAGATAGACAATCTTATCTACCTGGTGATTTCTCTTACCAATTTTGGGCATTCACTACTTACGAAGCTCGCCAATTGAGTCAAGGACACTTGCCTCTTTGGAATCCATCATGTATTTGTTTGTCCGCCGTATTACCCAACAGCGAAGAAGTGGCTTCATTTCAGCTTTAATCTTCACATTCGGCGGATACTTGACAGGCTATCCCGCCCAACAGTTAGCTGTATTAGAAGTAAATGTTTGGTTACCGCTCATTCTTTTTTTCGTTGACCGTGTTTTGCTAAACCGTGCTCCACATCATTTCCCTGTTCGTCATGCAAAACTTATCACCCACCTCAATCCACCCCGACATCGGGAGAAAAGTGCGGTACTCCGTGACTGCTTCTTAGCAGGAGGATCATTTGGACTAGCTATTTTAGCTGGGCATCCTCAAAGTTGGTTAATCGTAGGATGTACATTCGTGGCATATTTCATCTTCTTAATCGTCACCGTACCTTCCCTCAATCCCTCCCAACATTGGGGAAGAGAGGGATGGAAACTCTTACTGATATGTGTCGTAGGTTTAAGTCTAGCCGCCGTCCAATTGATTCCAGCCGTAGAATACATGTTTCTCTCGGTTAGGGCAGCAGGCGTTTATGATACCATGTCGGGTGGTTTTCCCTTCACCGATTCCATTCAAATTCTTTTGCCTAGCATAATCAGTTTTTATTCCCCATTGTATATTGGAATCACAGGTTTGCTGTTGGTGATTTTAGCCTTGTTTTATCAGACTGGAGTAGCTTTAAGGAGTACGGAAGGTTTAGTTTTTGCAAGAGCTGCTCCCATCTCGGAGACAATATTTTGGGGAGCATGGGCTGGCTTGACATTTCTGTTATCATTCGGCGGGAACACATTTTTATACGCGGCATTATATCTTGCCTTGACTCCATTTTCCATGTTTCGTGGGCAAGAAAGATGGGCATTTGCAGTTGCCTTCAGTTTAGCTGTTTTGGCAGGATACGGTCTGAAAAAAACATTAAGACATATAGTTCCCTTTGCTGGCTGGTTTTTGTTAGGAGCAATCGGGATGGTCATCATGTTCTTTTATGGCTTGAATGACACAGGCTGGTCAACTGAAAATCAGTTCTATCAACTTCTAGGGGCATCTACGTTTTTGGCAATATTACTTTGCTTAAATGTGGTTGTATTCAAATTAGAAAACCCGTTTTTACTCAGTATCCTTATCATTTTTGATTTGTTCACCATCAACTGGCAAACTAATCTTTATCCCCAGCTTCCCGAATGGCATAGCCAAAAACCAGCTATCATTGAGGTACTACAGGCTGATGTGGGGGACTCGCAAGATTTATTTCGGGTTTATAACGAATTTCGTTTGTACGACAACTACGGTATCCCATTTGAATTACAAGATTTGTGGGGAGCAAGTCCTTTGCGTTTGAGTCGTTATGACCAATTTTTGAAACCGCCCATGCGTATCGAACGAGCATGGGCGATGCTCAACGTCAAATATGTGATTACATGGCGAAAGGAGTTATATGTCCCTTCTACAATTTTGTATGAGGAAGAAACTCTCAATGGTGATGTTACATATTTACATCGTTTAGAATCAGTCGGAACAAGAGCATGGCTTGTTCATCAGATAAAAAAGGTAGATGAAACAAGCATGATTGCTACATTGTCTGACCCCAATTTTAATTTTTATGATGTTGCACTAATTGAAGAACAATCTCAACTCCAAACTCTCGACTCCAAACTCTCAATTTTCAATGAGCATGTAGAAATCATGTCTTATGAACCAAATCGGATTGAGTTGCAGGTTGATGCCAAAGAAGATGGGTTGCTAATTTTGAGTGAGGTGTATTATCCAGGTTGGCGAGCCATGATTGATAATCAAGCTGTGCCGATTGTACAAACGAACTACATTTTACGTGCTGTTCCTATTTCGAGTGGAAATCATCATGTCGTGGTTCAGTTTGTTCCGTTCACATTTTGGCTTGGCATGGTTATCAGTGTGATGACTATCATAATCATCATTGCTACCCAGAGCGTAGTAACCAGAATTTTTACTGTATCATGCTATTGATTTAGCATAGTTCTTTTTGGAAAATCCAGGTCTCACCTACGACTTTCATGCCTGTTTTTTCATACAATTGTTGAGCATTAGTTAAACTCTGTGAATCGACATGCAGGGTTATATTGTGTTTGCCTGATTGATAAAAATTCCGAAATGTGTGATATATCAAACTATTAGCAATGCCATGTCGGCGATAGGCATGGCGTACCCCCATGTATGCAATGTAGCCATGTTGGGACATTTTTCCGTGCAGATTGCCCCAGTTCAAAGCAATACCTACAACATCTGTACCATGCAATGCCATAAGCCACAATGTTGGGTCAATTGAGTTTCCTTGCGAGTAGAAATGCCACCAATCATCAAAAGCCCACAAAGGATATCCCCATTTATCGCCAAAGGTATCATGCATCACGTCATAGATGTCATGTTTATTAGCTTCAGTAAAGGCAAATGGTTTAATGCCAATGTGTTTTGGTAATTGTGGCATGTCGGGCAGATTTGAAAGCGTAATTTCCATTCGCCACCGTTTACGAACTAAATTGTATCCTTCTTTTTTCAATAATCGCTGAAATCTGGTATTATTAGGGTATACTTCATAATTTAATGTTACTGTTTTATCAAAATTTATTTTACTGATTGCCTGTTTTGCATGTGATTCGGTGTGGTGCAACAAATACGTACCAATTCCTTTGTTGCGGTCGAAAGGATGCACCCATCCTGAAGCAATTAAATAAGCATGAGGGGGAATATTCAGTAATTCTGTGAACCCTGCGATTTCGCCATTTGATGTAACAACCACATGCACATCGGTTTTTAAGTTAACGCTAGGCATTTCCCACAGAAGACGAATTTTTTGTTCAGAGGTGATTGCTTGTCCAAATTTGCGTTGGGCAACGGCATTGATAAGATTGGCTAGAGTGGTAGCATCCGCAAATGTGGCTGGACGCATGCTATAATTTTCATTTAAGATGGCAATCATTGTCAAAATTAATGTTTTAGTCTACAATAATTCTTAATCTATAGTTTTAATGATACATGGAAATACAAAAAATGTCAACAGTAAAACAATTGGCAGTAATTTGTTTTGGAATTTTATTTGCTGTTGGCTGTCGAGGGAATCAATCAAGTTCTCCAACAGTAACTCCAACATTAGTTAGAACACCTATTTTAATTGATGTTGTTTATTATGTTGAGGGGGTTCAACCTATTCCAACAACACTTCCGACGAAACCGTCTAAAGAGACTCCGACAGTGCAGCAAGTTATCGTATCAAAAACACCATCACCGACTGACTCATCAACGGCAACGCAAACGCCGACATTTACTGCCACGCCAACCGCATCACAACCCCCCATACCAATTACATCAACGGTAACTTCCACTGTACTAACATCTACTCCAACACCACCAGGTACAATTACCTTAGTGGAGCCTCCTTTTCAAGCGGTTTTGACGGGAGCTCGCTCTGGCAAACTTCCAGCCGAGTTTAAGTGGAAATGGGATGGACAAGGTGCAGAAGATTGTACACTACCTGATAATCAAGGGTTTGAAGTGCGAATTGGTCCCACGACTAATGGTCCAATGCAAATTATCGGACATGTAGAAATGCAAATCTATATTAAATGTAATCCTGGTGGTGATGGTATATTTCAGTATAAGATTGCCCATGTGGGAGATATATCTGCTGTGCAAAATACTGAAAGTGGTGCGGGGCAGTTTGCATGGGATGTAACGTACATTCAAATAGACCCGTACCAAATTCTGAGCATTTCGCCATCAAGTATTTTTGAGGTTCCATAGGAATCCATAATTTTTCATTAGCGTAAGTGAGCTGGAGCGTCAAAGTTTGCTTTGACAGTCAAGACAAGCCTTGACACCCAACACGAGTATACAACGAACTATACCAAAAAAGGATTAGTTTTGTGAATACCATAAGCGGGTTTATGCCATAAACCCCTACATTAACACCGTTCACAAATATAGGGGTTTGTGGCACAAACCACATGGTTTAAAATTACAATTCTTACTCTTAGCAAGTATAGTACTTGCATAAGGAGGAATATCAAATGAGATATTTAAACAAATCAAAAAAACAAGCTTCAGAACTAGGTGAAACGATGTCCGCAGGGGATGAACAAAGTGAAGAACCTAGTGCTGGAAGTTCAGTTGGCAGTGTCATTAGAATTATTGTTCTAATTATATTAATTGTTTTGCTAACAGGTGTTACACTTAGATTTTGGTCACAAAATTACTTGGTGAGATGTAGACCAAATTGTCAAGGGCTTGATTTTGAAGAAGCCTCGCTGTACTATATAAACCTAAGTGGCATTAATTTCAGAGATGCAAATGCAGGAAAGATTTCATTTGTTGGTGTAGATTTATCCCAAGCAATACTTAACCGCATCAATTTTGCTAGTGCAGAATTAGATGGACTTAACCTTTATTTTTGGACGATTGGTTCCACAAATCTGACCGAGTCAAAATTATCTGGTGCTAATCTTTCTGGTGCAAATTTAACAGCCGTAGATTTGAGCCAAGCCGATTTGAGTCATGCCATTTTATATCAAGCCGATTTGCATGATGCCATCTTAAAAGAAACCAACTTAAGCGGGGCAGACTTAACTCAAGCTAATCTGGAGCATGCCATTTTAGATGGGGCAAACTTGCAGGATGCCATCCTAATAGAAGCTAACCTAAAAGGTGTAGACCTTAATCTAGCCAAAAGCATGGAACGAGCAGATTTGAATGGTGCT
>NBMH01000179.1 GCA_002084875.1 Anaerolineaceae bacterium 4572_78
CATAAGGTTGGGCATGCTGGTGATACTCAATCTTACAGGAGAATCTCACCTTCCGCTATTCAATTGTAAAAATGTTTTTGATCAAGAATGAACCATGCCCAAATTTTCAAATCTGGAGTGCCATCCCTGTTCCAACATAGTGGCCCGCGGTGTTCATTAGCCAAAGATACCCTTCTTCAATTTCAGGTTCAGCAGATTGTGCTTTTGGATGAGGTTGTTCATTTGCCAATACGCGATATTTGATCCCGTTTGTGGTAGGCGTACTTGTGGCCAATATCATGTCAGATGTTAATTGAAAATCCGTTGCCTCTACTACCCAAACCTTGCTACGCGCCTGGTTAATTAACTCAGTCACCCTACCATGAAATATGAGTTCTCCTTGATGCATCACGGCTGTATGTAAACATGTTTGGGCGATATCTTCAATAATGTGAGTTGAAAGAAGCACTAAGCGTTCATTGGCTAATCTAACCAGCAAATTGCGAAAGCGTACTCGTTCCTGAGGATCTAGACCAACCGTGGGTTCATCCACAATTAATACTTTAGGGTTGCCTAATAAAGCCTGAGCAATTCCTACCCGACGTTTCATACCACCTGAATAAGTACGAATAAATTGTTTTGCTACTGATTGTAAACCAGTCAGTTCCAAAACATGTTCCACATGTCGATGCCGTTCCCGATAACCACCTACTTTTTTGAGAGCAGCTATAAAATCTAAAAATTCATAGGCTGATAAATTGCCGTATAATACCAATTCTTGCGGTAGATAACCTAACATAGCTTTAATTTGCCATTTTTCATGCGGATCATTGACCAAATAGTTCCCCACCCTTGCTACGCCACTAGTTGGCTGTACCAAAGTAGCCAAAATGCGCATCAAAGTTGTTTTACCAGCCCCATTGGGGCCCAAAAGACCAAACATGCCGGGGCCAATATCTAGAGACAGGTCTTTGATTGCTGTGATCTTTCCACGGTAAATTTTACATAAATCCTTAATGATGATATTCATGAATCTCTCCCATTTGACAGGGTATGTGTGTGCCAGCGCGAATAGCCGCTAGGTTTGTTGTAAATAATCCTGCTATTTCCCAGAAAATATCTTCTGTTAGCGGAGTGCTTCCGATAGGATAGTTCGCAATTAGAGATTGCATCAACTGTCCAAATCCATCGTTACCTAACACACTGTGTAAGCAATCAATTGTCAGAACTAAATGAGCTAGCTGATGTCCTGCTTCGTCTGTCATATATCGAGGTAACAAGCCATGCCGACTAAGTATGTGGGGTGCATTTTCTTCCCCCAAAAGTTCCAGAGGTGATTCGTGATATGTAGTAACGGCCGTCCATAATTGCTGTTCGTTCTCAAAAAAAACTCTTATCATCCGTTATTTGCAAAGTTATTTGTCGAGCAAGCATTATACTCAATGAATTAAGTAACATGGAATTGTTTGTTGATTCAGTCAATCTTCCTTCTGGTGACTGAGGGTTAATACTTCCTAGATTATAAGTTATACATTCCTGATGGCCATTTTCATCCGGTGGGCCACATATTGTGGTTGAACTGCGTAACTGGCCATCAAAGTTTAACGTGTTGCCTTCCCAACTTATGACATCTTTCAACCAAGCCGTGCTAATTGTCGCAGCCAGTTCTCGAATGCCCCATTCATCCGACTGGTGCGTGCTACCCTGATGGGTTAACTCTGGCCCGGTTGCTGGTAGACCAATTATTGAACCTCCGGTAACTACCTCCAAAGCATAGGGCAAGATAACCGCTGCATAAGATGGCTCTGGCCGCTGCTCTTCTAACCATCCGGCTAATGCTCTCCGTAAAATCAAGGCATTACTGCCACGCACAGCATCATAGCTATGAGTTAGTGGCGCAATCCAAATAGTATCATTCGCTTCTTGATGTATGTTGTATGGACCAGAGACTAATAACAATTGAGACGGATTCAACCATTGATAAGTAGTTCCGCGGCTGTCAGAGTTAAGCATGGTACCAGAACTGATAGTAGGTAAATCACGGTAGATTGTTAATTGGAGTTCAGTGGTTTCACTTGCAAGGTGTGGAAATGAAACGCGAGGCCAAACCAACCAATCTCCATCTCTGGCTAAAAAGATCGTTTGCGAGTCAATATATCCGCGAATTGGCTGGCGAAAAGAAGTTGGATTATAACCATCAAAATCAATATTTCTAACAAGTGCGTAATCTTCACGCAAAATATAAGGTGTTCCTGTATAGATCAACTCTATTTCTACCCCCTCCTCTGGGTTAACCTGAAGACCGGAAGCTGTTAGGCGAATTGATTCGCCTTCCTGTGCCACCTTTGCAGGTTGTTTGTTAATCGTAGCATATACAATTTCTAATCCTGGGTTAAAACTTAAGATTATGCTGGAATGTGTGTGTTGGCTCTGGTTGAGTATTGAGAGTTGACCTGTGATTTCAAGAACAGACTTGGTAATAGAGCCTGAAAAAAAAGCTGTGATAACCGCCCAATCGTCAATCTGTTCATTGACTGGTGGAGGAACTATGCTATGTTGAACACTGTCAAAATAGCAACCAAAAGCCAATGACGTTGCCAAAACAGTTATTAAAAAAAATACACCCAGCGGAAATTTATGATTTGGTTTCCATTGAGTACGTTGGTCCAACCATGGCACTATCCAAAAGGATAAGATTAGAAACGACAAAGGAAATAACATATAGAAAGACAATAATGGGACAAGTAAGTGCGTTTCTGCCCCAAAAATTGCGATTGGATCTAGTCGCAATGTGAGTAACGTATAATTTAAGGGCGTTAAAAGAGTGGCGGTGGGCATCAACACACCTAACCATAAAAGTGTTACCACACCGCTTATAATTAATACAGCTAACAATGCGCGGCGAACCCACAAAGATACGGTCAGAGCTATGCCTATTTCAGCAAATGTAATCGGGAGCAACAATAATAAGCCATAAAACCATAAAGATAATAACAAATTAAAGGAAGCAATTCCTTGGAATACCCATAAAAAACAGGCGACCATTAAAATGATAACCGTAACCATAGCAAACCCAATAACGAGAGCTAGCCATTGTCCTAAAATTAAGAGAGGCAACTCTAGGGGCGTCACCCACAACCATTCTCCGACTTGACGATTGTTTTTTGTGACGTGATAGGCAACGACAAAAGTTATTAATGGAAATTGAAAAAAAGCCAGATTATTAACCGCCCACACTAATGAATCCAAACTGTTACTATGGGGGTCTGTGTTTAGGACAATCACAATCGCCAGTATACTTACTAACGCTATATATAGTTTGAAACCTATCTGTCTTGTTAATAAGCGTAGCTCTGTTTGAGTGATAACCAAAAGTGATCTTGGAATCATTACACAATCTCCTCATTACTCTCAAATGGCAACCAGCATTCCTCATGGAAAGTTAGCCGAACAGCTAAAAAAATAAACACAAGGGCAATCAGGCATAGCATTATACAATTCATTAACCATAATGGACTTTCATGCGCTTGGAATGTAAGGAACGGGTGAATTAAGTGTCCGATGGGATGAACAAGTAAGCTTTGGCGAAATATAAGCCCTGTCGCCCAAAGAGCCGCAACTATAATTGAGCCGCCAACAACATTACGAAAGCGCAAAGCTGACCATAGCCCGATACTGATAAAGATGAGAACAGAAACTTGACCACCCCAAAATAGCTGCGTGGGAGGTATAACCAGAGTGTAATTAACTAATTGCCACATAACAAACAATAAAGCCCCCCAAGACACAGTAACAACTAGCATTAGCATTATCAGGCGTTCCACAACGATTCTCCATATTGGACGTGGTGTAACCAGGAGCAATTCACGACAAGGATCGCCTAATAACAACCCCGTAGCTATCCAACCAGCCAAAGGAGGCAAAAGGATTTCACCAAACACAAGTAACATAAAGCTCACATCATCAGGAGCGGCGTAGTTCGGATAAATTATCATCCCTCCAAATATCGCCAAGGCCGGCAGCAATAATAGGTTTCGCCAATAAATCCGTAAATGTGGTAGCCAAAGAAACATTTCGTTATGTCTGAAAACCAATGTGTGTTAGTAATACTACGCCTACGCATACATTACTTGTCATGAAGTAGGGGTGTGGCAAAAAACTCATCAGTTGGCAGCGGAATTTCTTCAGGTTCAACACCTAGAAATGCCAACATAGCACCTAAATCAGAAGGGTTACTACGCTGAGTCGTCCAACCATACCAAATCTGCAATACACGCATATCCGCTGAAAGAAAGGCTTTTGCGGGTGTCCCCAAAATTCCTAATTGGTTAAATAGTTCTTGGTTTTCATCTATCAAGACTGGAAACAGAATACTATTTTTTTGCACATATTTTGTGACAGCATTCACATCTTTTTCCAGAGTGATAGCAACCATATCAATGTTTTTGCTCTGCGAGCGTGCGTACATTGTTTTCCATAGCGATAAATCAAGTTCACAGTATGAACATTGAGTATTGAAAAATACAAAAAGATGATATTTTCCACTTAATTCGCCCAACTCAAATGTTTGCCCGTCTGTAGTTAAGAGTGTTGCTGGAGAAATCTGTTTCCCAATTAAAAGGGGAGGAGGAGCACTTCCTGCGGAAGTGAATTGACGACGCAATACCATTTGGTTTTGAGTGACTTGAATCAACAAAAATATCGCAAGAACACCAATGACCACGTAAAGGAAGCGGGGACTATCTGTTAGTTTGGTTAAAGAATGAGAGCAGGTCACTTTCATTTCATGCGTCATAGCCTAAAACCTCCTTGAGTAATACCCGAGCCACCTTGAGTAAACCCGGATATTACTCAATTTCCTTCTTCATGTAGGGGAGCAGGTAATTAATTATTAGAATCTACAGCTACCGCAAGAACCATACAAGTTGTACGCCCCGCTATTTCCAGCCGGGCATGTCCAAGACAGTTCCAAACTTGTTAAAAGGGAAGTAGCTATTAAAGCTACAACCAGCAGCCAAAACATTACACGTATTTTTGAATTCATCATGTTCTCCTAATCTATATCTGATTCATTAATATTGTCTTTTGATTCAACGAACGACCATGTTAACTCACCTCAAGGTGTATACATAGCTGATTTATCACCTCCTTAATTTTGCCACCTAAGGTACGGAGCTAAGTTGCCCGCACAGCACACAGACACACACGCCTGCGCTACCTGCCCCGCAGACTCTGTTCTTGGATAGAGTTTGGCTTCAGCGAGCAGTTATGCAGATTAGCCCACCGTTCCACAATCCCACCACTCAACGGGCGTAACTTCACCCGCGCCGGACTTACACACACCCTTCAGCCAGTTTATGTGACATGACTGACTACCATCCTCTTATTGTGACTACATCAAAGGACAAACTGCAAGCAAGATTAGGTACATCCCAACCCCATATTGAGTATACCACCCGCCAGCCCCCCGTGTCTATGAGTATTTCTACCTATCTTGCGCGCCCACCACACTCCGTGACCGCCAGAGCCAATCACGCATTATGATAAGTACACCGTTCCCATAGTGC
>NBMH01000023.1 GCA_002084875.1 Anaerolineaceae bacterium 4572_78
TTAGTAAGTTGAAAAATTAAAAGTATTATGTCAAAAAACAACAAGTCCGAAGCCGCCGACAAGCCATATCTTAGCAAGCGGCAACATGAAGTATTACAAGAATTGGCAAAAGGTCTTAGTGACCAGGAAATTGCCAATAGTTTTTTTATTTCTGTAAACACCGTAAAAACGCATGTACGTAATATTCGTCAGGCTTTAGAAGTGCAATCTCGAACTGAAGCAGTACTGCGAGGTATGCAGTTGGGCTTGATTGTGATTGATGCTCCTCAACAAGAGAAACCTGTCACCGAGTCATTTAAGCCTGCTCCCATACCACCATCATCTTTACCAAATCTACTTGCATGGCAACGGATTTACTTTGGCATCGCTATTGTCGTAGCTTTGTTGGTTTTTGCTGTCCCCACAATCAAACCAACGATTGGACAAGAAGAAACAAACACTGCCATCTTATCAAACACCTGTACGGCAATCTCCAAAACAAAAAATTCCGATAATCGTTGGGAATATGTCACAGAAATGCCCACTGCTAGGTCAGGGTTGACGGTAGTTACACATGATAACATCTTGTATGTAATTGGCGGTAGCCGCACCAGTGGCGTGACGAGTCTGGTTGAAACTTACAATTATGATACAGGTTTATGGCACGAAGTTGCCAGTAAACCCACTCCCGTTATGTACATGCAAGGTATTGTTATTCAGGATGAAATCTACGTACCTGGTGGATGCCAAGCAGATATAACTAATACTAAGCAGACACCCATCACCGACCAACTTGATATTTTTCAGATAGAAACTAATCAATGGCGACAAGGTTCTCCCTTGCCACAACCGTTATGTGCCTACACAGCCGCCGCTTATGATGATAAACTTTATCTCATTGGAGGATGGAGTGGACAGACATTTCTTGACACGGTTTATGTCTATACCCCTGATGATGACCAATGGCAATTACTTGAATCATCATATCCTCTCAAAATTGGTTTTGCTGGAGGGGCAACTTTTCAAAATCGCCTTTACGTTGTTGGTGGATATGATGGCGAACAGTCATATCACGATGCATATTACCATGATTTTGAAACAAATCAATGGCTACCCGCACCAACGCTGAATCATGGCTTAAGTGGACATGGAGTCATCACACTCAACAATAGGTTATACGCTATTGGTGGCGGTATGAAAACGCCAATCGATAGTATGCAATCTTTAACTACTGACGACACTGCCTGGCAAGAACTCCAATCACCTTATAGTGGTAGCTGGCATAATTTAAGCATAACCACAGTTGATACTCGTATTTTTGCTGTTGGTGGATGGTGTGATAAACGCTTGGATACAATTTATCAATATCAGACATCGTTTAAGGTTTTCATCCCTTTTTCACGACAATAAAGCACCGTTCACCTCACCTCGCCCCCTCCCCCACCACGGGAGAGGGGGCGAGGTTTCCTAAACTAGGTTAGCACACTAACAATCAAACCAAACACCATGCTTAATATAATTAATATACTGAAGATTAAAATCCCTATTTGCATCTTAGTCCATTTTCGGGATTTCTCTCTTTTTACTCTGGGGGCTGGTCCTTTTTTCTTTCTTGGTTTTGCCATATATTCTCCTTAATATTATACGAAATACCCACAAGACGTAGCCGCAGAATTTCGTTATGCACGCAAAACAAAATCTTGCACTCCATTTCGTACCTGATGATTAAATTTTCACTAAGTTAATTATACAAATTCTTATCTACTTTGGCAAACAAAAAGTCCACCTTTTCCAAAAAAATTGAACTTCTAAATTTATGGAGTGATAAAGTTTGCTTTATCACGTCAAAGCAAGCTTTGACCCTTCAGTAATTGCTTACTGATAAATCAGTTGTTTCACCTCGCTGTCAGGCAAATCAAGAGTATACACTCTCTTAAGATCTGCCGTCTCAAACAAATTGACCTGACGTATATCTTGAGTATTGACCATAAAGAAAATGCCCGAAAATTTCCAATCCTGCTTAAACCATGTAATGAGTGATTCTAACAGATGTGATTCTAATCCATCTGCTAATAGCGATTGACGTACCCAAAAGTTCACACAACTTTCGTAGTTGCCTACAGTCCCCATGGTAGCATCGCTTGCTTTCATGTGTTTCAATATTTCTAACAATGGATTAATATACACACAACCTAAACATTTCGTTTCAGTCAGATTCATCACCGTAAAGGTGAATGCTTTACCTTCGAGATGTTCTTTTTCATGCCACTCCAAATCTTCTAAATTGTCTTGCAAACTAAAATTATCTGAGGGCCAATCACCTTGTCCCCAGACACGCAACATGTCTCGGCTTGTGACCACAGCATCGTAGTCCAACTCAACATCTGTTGCCCGTAGCGGACGCAAGATAAATTCCTCTGTTCTAAACTCTTTGGGAATTTTAGCCTCACTTGGATAAAATAACATTTATATTTCTCCTTGTTTAGATTAATTGTTCAAGCGTCACGATAAAGTAATGGTATATCATTCATCAACGATATTTTCTGAATAAAAAGAGTGAATTTCGGCTTGTGGATTTTCCAAACGAAACTGACTAACAATGATACATTAAAAATGATAGTTTCGCCAAATTGCCGAAGTAAAATAAAGAATATATTGCTTATATTTGTATGACCATAATTGTCATATCATCATGCTGGTCTGCATGACCAGTGAAGTCGAAAAGTCTTTGCTTGATATATTCTAGCATTGATTCTACTTCACTAATTTGCTTTTCTCCTTGAGTGGAGGGAGTGGAAACAGGAGGCACAAAATCCTTAATAATTTGCTCAAGATTGTCAAAACCAAGTAATTCATTTTCCTCATTATTGGCTTCCACAATACCATCACTGGTCAAAATCACCATATCACCTGTTAGTAATTCAAATATGTGTTGTTCATAGCCTAATGTAACACCAAAGCCCGTACCCAATGGAAAACCACCAATTATAAAATGTTCAACAGAACCATCGCTTCGTCTGATATAGGGTGGAATACAACCCGCATTGACAACATATAGTAAACTTGTTTTTTGGTTATCCGTTTTGGAAGAAGAATCAGATATAATTTCCACATAACACATGGCACAATTTTGATGACGAGGTTGAGTATAAGACGATATATTTTTGTCCAAGTGCATCATCCGTTCAGTAGGTGATAAATCAAGGGATAATGAGGAATCAAACTGTGATAAACTGGTTGCCATGAGTAATGAGGCAGCCACACCTTTACCTGAAATATCACCCACTGCAAAAACAAAGTGTCCTGTTTTGAAGGCATGATATGTATAAAAGTCGCCACCGACTTCTTTAGCAGGAGTACTGAAGCAAACCACATCTAACGTTTTCCAGTCGGGTTTGGATGGGGGCAATAAACTTGCTTGCATATCTTGTGCAATGGCAAGCTCTCTTTGAAGGGTCGTCAACTTTAGACGTTCTTTTTGGGCTTGCTTCATGGCAGTAACATCGCGTACAATGCCTTGAAAACCAATAATGGTATCATCTTCGGCATAACGTCCTGTGGCAGTTACTAGGACATCAATATGCTCATTATCTTTTCGCTTGAATTTTAATTCAAAGTCCCGAACAGAACCTTTGCTAAGAATTTTATTCACAAAAAGCATTCCATCATTGGGGTTAGTACATATATCAACAAGATTTACCAGCTTAAATTCAGCACGGGTATATCCAAGTATATATTCGCATGCAGGGCTTGCATCGTTTATATAACCATCAATATCAGTTATTAAAATCAAATCATTGGAATCTTCAAAAACAGCTCGATATTTCTTTTCACTTTCAGCCAGTTGCCGTGCATTTTCTTTCAAATCTTCAATCAAACGCCGTAGTTGATTTGTCATGAGATTAAATGTCTTTGCCAACTGCCCAATCTCATCATCAGAATGAATCGAAACTGTTTTATCCAAATCACCTTCGGCAATTTGGCGGGTCGTGTTAGTGAGTTGTAAAATCGGATTGGTGACGTTACGAGCAGAAAAAATTCCCACCCCGATGACTAAAAAAGTCGATATCAGCACAATAATCATGGTAACATTACGTAGACTATTAGCAAGAGCAAGTGCCTCCGATTCAGGTATTTCTACCAGTAGAACCCAAGTTTCATTACCAAATTTTATCGGTTGGTAAGCACTCAACACCGAAGTGCCTTGATAATTTTTCACAATGCGTACATCAGATTTACCCTGTAGTGCCTGTTGCACAACGACATTATCCACCATTTGTTTTAAGATTGATTCGGGTCCTAAAAGACGTGAGGCGGTACGCAGATACTTATCGTTCCCAACTACATAAGCTTCGCCCCAATAAAACCAGAAGGGATGTCACCTGACGGACTATAAGGCACAAAATCGGTAAAATTCACCATATTGGTATCAGTAATAGTTATCAGAGAATGAAATAATTTGGCTAAGTGCGTATCTCGATAATCTCCTGTGATTAACTCTGTAGCGAAATCATTTCCCTTATCATAGTTATACACTACAAATCCTTTGGGATTAATTAAATATACTTCGCTATAATCACGGAATTTTACAATCTCTTGAAAAACAGGATGATAGCGAGCATGGGCGGTATCATAAGGTGTGCCATTTCCAGAATCAATCATGTCAGGATGATTGAGATAGCCCAACATGCGAACATCATAGAAATCTTCCGTTTCGGCAAAGTCTTGCATGGCTTCTGCCATCATCGGTAATTTTGACAACAAAACAACATCTTCATCAACTAAGTTAAAAAATGTTTCCAACTCTCCTGCCTTTAAGTCACGGATTCCTATCAACTCTTGAGAAGTTTGTTCCAATAAAAAATCATGCGATTGGTTAAAGGTCAACCAGCCCACAATAATCAATGGTATCAGGGCAACAGCAAGAAAATAGAATATAAATTTTGTTTGTATTGATTTGAAAATTTGCATAATGCTCCTATTTTAGAGATTCAATGTTTTGAAAATGCAATTTCAATGCATTTGTCGTATCCTCAATGTGAAAAACTAAACTAGCCCTATTATACCACACAATCAGCAAAATCAAAACAAGGTAAACAAATTATATTAATTGCTGTAACCGTTTACCTCCCTTCTCCTAGTAGGGCCGTACGCCCCTACAACTAGCATTGAACAGCCCTAGGGGTGTGGTCTACTAACGAGGGGAGTGAATTCTCTACATGGTGCTTAAATTCAAAATATATTCTCCATAATTGCCTTATCTGGCAAAATGTGCTAGACTTCTTTTAACATGCTAGAAAAATTGGCTTGAGCCATATTACAAAATAGTGGCATGCAACTTAGACCATAACAATCACGTAGTAGTCGTAGAAAATATGATAGCAGATAATTTATCAAAAGTACAACAACGAATTAACCAAGCGGCTCATCGAGCCAAGCGAGACCCATCACAGATTATCTTGGTTGGTGTCAGCAAAAAACGAACCGTTGAGGAAATGTTAGCGGCATATCAAGCAGGATTACGTCATTTCGGTGAAAATCGGATTGAGGAGATGGTTCAGAAAATCCCTACATTTTTGGAAGAACTTGTGTCCCAAGAACAGCCGACTTTACATTTCATTGGCAAACTACAAAGCCGTAAAGTTGCTACTGCACTGAAGTACAGTCAATATATTCATTCTATTGATAGTCTGAAACTAGCAAAACGTATCAATCGTTTGGCAAAACGCAGTAATGACCACGCCATACCGATTTTGTTAGAATGTAATGTTTCAGGTGAATTGACAAAGTCAGGGTTTGTAGTAGATAAATGGCATGAAGATGAAACAATATTTAATACGTTCATGGAAGATGTCCATGTCATATCAGCTTTGCCTTATGTTAAGATTATAGGCTTGATGACGATGGCTCCTATCGTAGCAAATCCTGAACATGCCCGACCTTATTTTTGTAGTTTGAGTGAATTGCAAACTGCATGTGCAGAGGCATGTCATGGTGTCAAATGGCAACATCTCTCTATGGGCATGACCGATGATTTTGAAGTGGCTATCGAGGAAGGTAGTACCATGGTTCGTATTGGGCGAGCCATATTCACGTAATATATTGCTTTCACCTTCAAGGAGTAAGAACATAGTAAAGAATGTAAATTTTATGTTTGAAAATGAACGCATTGCCTTTATCGGTAATGGGGTTATGGCTCAAGCAATGATTGCTGGCTTAGTCAATCGGAAGTTGTTTGACTCACGACAAATTATCGCTAGTGGTCCACGTGAGGGACGTGGTCAACAATTACATGAACGTTATGGCATTCATCATACAACATGTAATTTGACAGCCATAGCTAAAGCGAATATTGTTGTATTAGCGGTCAAGCCCCAAGTCATGAGTGAAGTGCTGAATGAAATACAAGGTAAACTTCATTCGGAAACGCTCATAGTTTCTATTGCGGCTGGAATACCCGTTGAAAAAATGGTACAGATTCTGAACCACGACATCGTTGTGCGTGTTATGCCGAATACTCCTACTCGAGTAGGGCAAGGTATGTGTGTGTGGACGGCTACCAAAAATGTCAGTCCTATACAACGAAGTCATGTTCAAGCTATACTAGGAGCATTGGGAAAAGAAATATTTGTTGACCATGAATATTACCTAGACATGGCTACAGCCTTATCAGGAACGGGTCCGGCTTACATTTTTCTATTTATCGAAGCTCTCATAGATTCAGGAGTTCACATGGGCTTTTCACGCCGTGTTTCACAAGAATTGGTCTTACAAACAATGGAAGGTACAGTGGCATTTGCTAGAAAGTACCCCCGTCATCCCGCCGAATTACGAAACATGGTAACGTCCCCAGGTGGTACGACGACTGATGCTATATATCAATTTGAAAAGGGTGGGTTTAGAACAATTATATCTAAAGCGGTTTTTGCCGCATATCAAAAGTCTAAGACTTTAGGAAGAGGTAACTCATGAGTGTTGTTATTGGTGTTGTCATTGTTGTTCTTAATATCATTAGCTATGTTGTTATAGCTCGTGTTGTAATTTCTTGGCTACCGATAATCGGTTTTCAAGTTAGTCCTGATAATCCTATAATTCGGATAGTTTTTGACATAACGGATCCTATCATTGAACCGATTCGCCCTTACACTACATTTGGAATGCTTGATTTAAGTCCAATTATTATACTTTTTGGTATATTTTTCATTATTGACTTTTTAAGTCGTATGTGAATTTAGGATAGTGGTGGTATTGCCACCACCGAATTTAGCATAGAGAATAGTTTAATTGAGGTAAATTATGCGAGATTTTAAGATTACCAATACAGAAGGTGGTGCCGCTCTCATTATCATCTTAACAACAGGTGCAAAACAAAATAAAGTTGTTAGTAAAGATGATGAAGTGGTTCACATTGATTTAACGACCGCCGGAGATGATGTTGAGATTGACCGCCAACTTGTAAGATTTTTGGCAACCAAGTTGGGGATTCATCGTGAGCGGATTGCCACTACTTCAAGTAAGAAGAAAAATAAGCGAATGGTAATTGTCATGGGGATGACCCCTGAGGAAATTCAACACTATCTGTTTGCACAAGTCTAAATTTGCTATAACTTCAGCAAAGAGTTATAATCAAGTTGATTATGATTCAAGTTAGGATAATTTATTATGCCAAAACGAACCTATCAACCTAAAAAACGCCGCCGAGCCAGAGTGCATGGCTTCCGAAGTCGGATGCATACTCGAAGTGGGCGTAAAGTTTTAAAGGCACGACGGGCAAGAGGCCGTAAAATGTTAGCTGTACAGCCCAAGCATGCCAAAAAGATTAACTGGAATGCGGGATAAGCATTTCTAATTTATTATGAAACGCCAATACCGATTACGAAAAAATGCTGATTTCCAAAAAATTCGCCGTTTAGGGCAATCAAGGTCAAATCGGCTGGTCGTATTGATAGCGTTGCCTAATCGTTTATCTCACAGCCGCTTTGGTTTTTCTGTTAGTAAGCGTATTGGAAAATCTGTCCATCGAAACAAGGTCAAACGTCGCATGAGGGAATCAACTCGATTGCGGATAGCTGACATAAAAGATGGCTGGGATTTGCTGTTTATCGCTCGTGTCCCAATCAAGGCGGCTACTTATCAAGAAATTGATAAAGCTATTTTTGTTTTGCTTAAGCAACTCAAATTATTAAAAATATAATAATTCTATCATTATAGGAATATTATTTATGAATAATGTTACAGGTATTTAAGTTTTTATGTGGCAAGCATTCGTACAAATAATAATAGAAGCACTGTTATTTTTAAGAGATATTCTTATCAATTTCAATGTAGCTTACCCGTTTGGATTCGCAATTATTTTATTTACTCTTATTGTTAAGGTTTTCACTTTTCCTCTAAATCAGAAACAGATAAAATCATCAAAGGCAATGCAAGACCTTCAACCTAGATTGAAGGAAATGCAAAAAAAGTATGCTGACGACAAAGAAAAACTTATGCAAGTCCAAATGGAGTTGTATAAGGAAGCTGGAGTCAACCCTCTTGGGGGGTGTCTACCGATGATTGTTCAGATGCCAGTCTGGTTTGCTCTGTATCGGGCTTTATTCGAATTAACCAATCCTGCACATGAAAATTACTTTAAGGAAAGTTTTTTCTGGATACCAGATTTGAGCGGCCCTGTCAGTTCCCCAACAGATGGTCTTGGTTGGCTTTTACCCACAAGTGAGGCATTTCTTGGTTTTCCTGATGCCATCTATTATCTGATATTGCCAGTTCTTTTGGTAGTAGTACAGTTTTTCATGCAAAAAATGCTCATGCCAAAATCAGATGACCCGCAACAGCAAATGATGAGCCAGATGATGATGTTCATGCCTCTTATGTTCGGTTATTTTGCTCTTGTGGTACCATCTGGTTTGACTCTTTACTGGTTTACGAATACAATCTTGAGTGTTGTTCAACAGTATTACCTGCTTAGAGACAAAGAGGCTGTAGAA
This sequence comes from Anaerolineaceae bacterium 4572_78, assembly GCA_002084875.1. Taxonomy (GTDB): domain Bacteria; phylum Chloroflexota; class Anaerolineae; order 4572-78; family 4572-78; genus 4572-78. The sequence continues at coordinate 8,967 of NBMH01000023.1, forward strand.
CAAATTAAGACTCTACAAATAGATGAAAGTAATTTAACCATCAATCCTGCATTAGCAATGGAAGGTGGAATAAAAGAAGAAATACAAGGTGAAAAACATGGAAAATCGCGTAGTACACGAAAAAGAAAGCGTAAGAAGCACCGCAAAAACCGCTGACGAAGCAATTCGACAAGGTTTAGCAGAACTCAACCTTTCTCTGGATGATGTTGAAATTGATGTGATAAAAACAGGACGACAAAGTATTCTCGGCATTGGAGCCGAAGATGCTGTTGTTCTGCTCACCCCAAGAAATACTTCAATTTACATGTCTGAAATAGAAGATGATTTCTCTGAAGAAGATGAATTGTTTGAAGAAGAGGAATTACGAGTTTTTGCTAAAGAAGTTTTAGAAAATGTTTTGTTTAAGATACCTATTGATGTAGAAGTATGGGTACGTACAGGTTACGATTTGGTTGAGGAAGGAGATGATCCTCCCATTACCCTTGATGTTACAGGTGATGATTTGGGCATCTTGATTGGACGACGTGGTGAAACGTTAAATGCACTACAATTTATTGTCCGCCAAATCATAAGTAAAAAAGTAGGCTACTTAGTTCCAGTCATTATAGATGTCGAATCCTACCGCGTTCGCCGCCGTAAGTCATTACAACAATTAGCTTTGCGCATGGCAGATAGAGTGGCTTTTAGCAAACGCAAAATCAATTTAGAACCAATGACTTCTGCTGACCGACGTATTGTACACTACCAACTTCGTGACCATGAGTATATCTACACCAAAAGTACAGGAGAAAGGGATAGGCGGCGGGTTATTATTTTGCCTAAGTTCCACTAGGTCAACTATGCCCATCGAGCCTAACGGCCTCGGTGGGCTTTTTTCATCAGATACGGTAAAATCAAAATATGACAATTATTACAACGTATATATTGTTCGCATATTACGTAGTATAGGACAGTATTATCTAATATCTGTTTTATTCATGCAAAAGATAATACGTATAGGAGAAAATAATGTTAAAATTGGTTATTGTTTTAGCTTTTTTAGGTATAATAATCGTATTTGTATACCTTCTTTCACAAATAGAAGATATATATAAGGACTTTGTTAAATATTATATTTATCGTGAACATCCTAACTCGATGGTTAGGTTAATTAGTTCTGTAATGTTTTTTATGCTTATATTGGTAGCTTGTGCTATATTTTGTGTACTTACATCAAATGTTTAAAAACCTGTCAGGTCTCACAAGTCTATTATTTCATGAATTGAAGGGAAAATATAATTCCTTAAAAATAATCAATTGGAATGGCATAATGATCAGCCACCATACGTATTGCACCAACAGGCAATGCTTGTTTATGTGACCATTATTGAAAAGGTGAGGCATGGACAACAACCCTCAAACGGTCAAGCAATGGCTGATGCTTTAACGGCATTAGCCTCATTACCATCATTAAGTATTACCCATCCAATAGCATGGGAACGTGACATACGACAAGACCGTGCATTACCCGATAGGGATGTTCGATGTTAATTGATAGTAATATCATCATTTATGCAACACTACCAGAATTAAGTGGATACCCAATTTAAATTTATATGACCCACTAAATGAGCAATAATGTAAAATGAGATATTATACTAAAAACGGGCACAAAGTAACATTTTCATGAAGATATCTTACTGGAGCACCAAAGCTTGCTTTGACAGTCAAGACAAGAAAGGTTTTTAAAGTGAAAGGAGAACATTAACATGACCGTTGAACATATTTACGAAAACTACATTAAACCCATGTCGATTGCTGAACAGTTTAAGTTGGTGGATATGCTTATTCATCAATTATTGCCATTTGATGATAGGCAAAAATCCTTATCCATAATACCCGACATTATCCAACGTGTTTATCATTGGGAAAATAAGTATGGCTATGATTTGAATACCTTTCAAGAAAACATGGTATCTGACATGGTTTATTATGATGCAATCAATGCCAAATTTCCTGACTGGGAAGGTGATTCGATTGAATGGGAAGCGGACATGGAGAATCTCAAAACATGGCAAACAAATTATGCAAATCACTTGACACGATAATTACCTTCTGTCAGGATTATTTTTAGGATGTGCATGTTATTCGATATGAGGTCAAAACAACCCATGCGTTTCTAAAAATTGAGATTAATTATCATGCTTATCTCATTCGTATATCCGAAATTTTACGAACTGATGGGTCTCGAAAATATGCTTATGGTATATTTTTAGGGAATCATGCCATTCCACGGTTTGATAATGCTCGTGACCCGTATGCCCAAAAATTAAAATATGGTAATTCATATACCCAGTACCGTCTTGATGAAATTCCACATGCTCATGCTGAGGGTGGAAAACCAATTACTTTAACCGACGAAATGCAATGTATTGATTTTATTCAATGGATTGAATCGTATTTATGAGGAACTTGGCATGGCAGATGAATTGGTTGAGGTGGCGGCGTTGATTAAGAAAGCGAACCAGACCTGACAGGTTTTTAAAAACCTGTCAGGTCTGACCGCAGAAGCTTTGACACTCAATACATTCCTGTTTTGATTCAAATATTATTTTGTTAAGTAAAATAACTAGTACATCAATTTATTCAAAATAGCAAATATAAAATCAATTGTGTTTGCCTTGAATTGATTTTGGCGGTGTGGTGGTTTTGTGGTATAATGTTCTCGTGACCTACCCAAGCCTAAAGGCGTTTCTACCTTACCCCCCGCCCCGAAGGAAAGGAGGTTAGGTTAGAGTTGTTATGAAATATTTACTTGATACCAATGTTTGTATTGTTTATCTTAACGATAGCCATGCTCATGTTGTACTAAAACTCAAAGCTATGAAACCTGATGATGTATTTTTATGGAGAATAACATGATTTCAATAACATCAACCGAACAATATCGCAACCGTATATTTATCACTATCGCAATTGCTAGTGCGGCATGTCTAATCATCGTGGCACAGTTAGTGCGTTGGCAAATCATTGAGCATGAAGCCTTTGTTAAATTGGCAAGCCAACAACACCAACGGGAAATTATTCTCAAGCCGAGACGAGGTAATATTTATGATAGTGTTGGGCATCTGTTAGCGGCTGATACAATTCAATACGAAATATCGGCTAGTCCCAATCTAATCAGCGACCCGCATGGCACCGCAAAATTGCTAAATCAATTGTTGGGCATTTCGGGAGATAAACTTTATCATGCCTTGATAAGTGAAAGGTTATGGGTGCTGATTAGTCGTTCTGCCACGCGTGAAGTGGGCGAGCAGTTGCTTAACGAGGACATTGTGGGATTAACCATTACTCCCCACCCAAAACGAGCTTATCCAGAAGGTAAATTGGCGGCACATCTGCTTGGCTTTGTTAATTACAATCATAATGGTTTTCATGGGATAGAGGGCTACTACGATAGAATACTGCATGGCGTAGATGGACGGCAATTCGGCGAGCATGGTCCCTTTGGCGATGTCATTCCATTGGGGCAGTTTGAGGTCATCCCACCCACACAAGGAGCCGATTTGTATCTGACCCTCGACCGCACCATCCAGCATATCATAACCGATGAACTGTCTCAAGCCATTGAACGTTATGAAGCAAAAAGTGGCACCATCATTGTTATGAATCCTAATACAGGAGCAGTATTAGCTTCGGTCAGTTTGCCGACCTTTAATCCGAATATGTATGAGGAAACATCCGAAGATATTATTTCTGGGCATAGTGTCAGAAAAGTATATGAGCCAGGTTCAGTGTTTAAGATTATAACTATAGCGGCTGCCCTAGATTCAAAATTGGTTTCGCCAGAGACGCGGGTTCATGATAGGGGAAGCGTTGAAATTGGTGGGCGGACTATTTACAACTCCGATAGACAAGCACATGGCACAGTTGACATGACCACCATTTTGGCGAAAAGCCTTAATGTCGGTACGGCTCAAATTGCGGCATACATGGGAGCCAAACGGTATTACAACTATGTGCAACGGTTTGGTTTTGGGCGTTTGACCGAAGTGGATTTGGACATGGAAGAACATGGCACACTCAAAACTCCAATGGATAATACATGGCATGAGAGCGATTTAGCTACCAACTCTTTTGGGCAAGGGATTGCAGTTACACCTATTCAAATGGTGACGGCGGTATCTGCCATTGCAAATGATGGTATTTTACTAAAGCCGCATGTGGTACAAAAGATTATCAGTTATGATGAACCAAAACTTATCGAAATCAAACCACAGATTGTACGGCGGGCAGTCTCAATTGACACGGCCCAAACATTAACTATCATGTTAGCTGACGCTTTAGAAATTAGCGAATCAAAGGCACTTTTGCCAGGCTATCGCATTGCAGGCAAAACAGGCACGGCTGAAATTCCGATAGCGGGTGGCTATCATCCTAATTTGACAATTACATCATTTGTGGGATATTTCCCCATAGATGAGCCTCAAGTTGTGGTATTGATTATATTGGATAGCCCCAAAACCTCCAAATGGGGAGCAACTACAGCCGCACCTGTATTTAAGTTTGTTGCCGAACGATTGATTCGGGCAATGGAGATTCCACCTGATGCGGTTCGGTTAGCAGTACAGGAGGAATAAATGAGTATTTAATTATGAACATTTGCCCCTACAGCATTAGTAGGATTTCTTACCTAAATTTTGTTAAAACTTATGTAGCACAGGCATCTTGCTCGTGCTATTCTGAACAGGCTTCTAGTCTGTTCTGCATGTCAGATTAAAGGAGTATATAAATGAAATCACCCGTAACAGCAGAAAAAGCTGTTGAAATTATTTGTTCAAATGATAGAGTTTTTATTCACAGTATTGCTGCTTCGCCATTGCAATTGATTCGGGCAATGACCGAGCGTGCTGATGAGTTGCGTAATGTTGAAATCGTTCATCTGCACACAGAAGGAGCGGCACCCTACGCTGATGAAAAATATGAAGGGATTTTTCATATCAATGTCCCTTTCATTGGGTCAAACATTCGTGAAGCGATAAATGCTCAGCGAGCAGATTATATCCCTGTTTTTCTTAGCGAAGTTCCTGCACTATTTCGGAAAGGCATTCTACCGTTGGATGTAGCTTTAATTCAGGTCTCACCACCCGATAAGCATGGATTCTGTTCACTTGGCACTTCGGTTGATGCCACACGAGCCGCGGTTCACGTGGCAAGGTATGTCGTGGCTCAAATAAACCCAAATATGCCCCGCACGCATGGCGATGGTATTATTCATGTGAATCAGATTGATGCCGTTATTGAAGTGGATGACCCACTCCCCGAATTAAAGCCACATAAACTGACAAGTGTTGAAATGGCAATTAGCAAGCAAGTGACGAAACTGATTGAAGACGGAGCTACCTTGCAAATGGGCATCGGTGCCATTCCTGATGCTGTTCTGGGGCAATTGGAAAATCATAAGGATTTAGGAATTCACTCCGAGATGATTTCAGATGGTATCATTGACTTGGCATTAAAAGGTGTTATTAACGGCTCCAAAAAGCAGGTTCATCCCCAGAAAATCCTAGCCTCTCTTGCTTTAGGAAGTCGTCGTTTGTATGATTTTCTTGACGATAATCCACAAATTGTCATGCTTGATGCCGCTTATGTCAATGACACTTCTGTCATTTGCCGTAATCCAAAAGTCACAGCTATCAATGGAGCAATTGAGGTAGATTTGACGGGACAAGTTTGTGCTGATTCTATTGGAACGCAAATGTATTCAGGCGTGGGTGGACAAATGGATTTCATTCGCGGAGCTTCTCTCTCTGAAGGAGGCAAACCGATTATCGCTTTACCTTCCATTACAAAAAAAGGCGAATCTCGTCTTGTGCCATATCTAAAACTTGGAGCAGGTGTGGTGACTACTCGAGCTCATGTACATTATATCGTTACTGAGCATGGCATAGCTGATTTGTATGGCAAAAATTTACGCCAACGAGCCAAAGCCCTTATCAATATCGCCCATCCCGACCACCAAGAATGGTTGGAAAAGGAATGGTTCTCCAATTAGCTTGGCTGTGAGCTACCCAAGCCTAAAGGCGTTGGGCTTCATGCTTTCTAGATGACCACTGCCCCGCATGGTTGCAACCTTATCATACTTCCCGCCGCTCCGACGGTAGGTTTGGAGCATCAAAGCTTGCTTTGACATGAAAAAGCAAGCTTTTTCGCTCCATTGTGCGACCCATCCAAATAACAAAGCACGGCTGGCGAGGGCAGTAGTTGGCATCTATTCCAAATTAGTGGGTAGCCTGCCCCAACTAGCACTTAGTGTTATACTTGCTAAGGGTAAGAATTGTAATTTTAAACCATGTGGTTTGTGCCACAAACCCCTACATTTGTGAACAGTGTTAATATAGGGGTTTATGACATAAACCCGCTTATGGTATTCACAAAACTAACCCTTTTGGTATATTTGCATGTTGACAAGGTAAACTAACTTACATGCCTTGGTTTTATTTTGGTGGTGGTGTGGTTTTGTGGTATAATTACCGTGTCATAATTTTGTATCTGATTGTGAGGTTATATAATGCAAACATATCATTTTGATGAATTTGTGAATGATGAGGGTATCGTTACACTGACAGGATTACCTCCTTCAACAAAGGTAGCTATATTGGTTATCCGTCCTGAACCATTTGATTGGCAGAAAGAAATAAAAGAATGGATAGAAGAAATGAAACAGCACCCATTTGCTCAAATGAGTAAGGAAGAAGTCATGGCTTGCTTACGTCAAAGTCGTGATAAAATTTATGAGGAAGATTATGGATACAGGCATGCTCATTAGTTTAGATACCAATGTTTGGATATTTGGGCTTTTAGAGTATAACCAATCTTGTCAGAACATACTTCTAAACCTTGCATATTTTCAAGTTATTGTACCCAGACAAGTTCAAAAAGAACTATATGATAATTTGCCAACAGAAGGTGTAAAACGTTTTTATAAACTTACCATGGAACCTAATGTTCATCTAAACTACGAAAAAGTGCCTGATGTCTACATCACCATGTTTGAAAGTAAAGGCTTGAAAAAGGGTGATGCGATTATCGGGGGTTTTGCGGAATGGAAAAAGGTTGATGCCATTGTTTCTGATAATCGTGATTTTTTAAGAGGGTTATCAGCAGGACATTACTTTGAGGTTATGTCACCTCAAGAATTTTGTGGGAAATTCAATTTATAACACATATCATGTAACTAAGCACGGCTGGCGAGGGCGGGAGCTCCATTTATTGAGATTAGTCGGACAAACTCCTACCTGCCAGCACTTAGTGTTATTTTCGTTTCAAACCTATGATTGGGAGATTAACGCATGAACAAAAAGGTCAATACAAAAACAACACCTAAGTGGAAGAGTTGTGCTATAAAAATGCTACAAGGATTTGTACTTTTCCTTCTCTTTTGTTGTGCAAGCAGTATAATTTTGGCAAACATCAAAATGTATCACGATGATACTCAAGAACAAAATATCGTTAATCCTACTGCAACAATACATCATATACTATTACCAACTTCTACAAAATTTACTGGTAAAATAGCTACACAAACACTATCTCCCACAGCAACAAAAAAACAAATTCGAGTTGTCAGACCCAAATCAACACCTAAACCAAATCCTATTTATACATTTACAAGCATCTCTATATCATCTCCTACAAATTCAGTAACACCAATTCCAACACATACATTTACATCCATGCCCACATCGTCTCCCACAATTACACCACCTCCGACACTCCCACCAACAGCTACTATTTCAAATCATATACAAACACCAGAACACCCGTTTGGTGCAACAGCACGTTGTAATGACGGTACATACAGTCATTCTAAAAATAACAGAGGAACATGTTCTCACCATAAAGGTGTTGATCAATGGCTTCCACAACCGCAAATAGCTATTTTGATAGAAAAATGTGATACTGGTTTTGACATTTTGCATGGTTTAGGAGAAGTAACCAATGCTTATGTCAATATAAAAAATGTTGGGAGTATTGATATTCCTAATTTTGATGTGGAATTATTAGCCAATGATGTTGAACAAGAACATGCTGACCAACTAATAAAAGTCGAATCACCACTACGAACTGGACAAGACACATCGTTAAAACTGACTGCCGATACAACAATCGGTGAAGATACATTAATTACAATTTCTGTAAAAACAGTTTATGGTATACTTAAACAAACACAAGCAATATCATGCAAGGAATTAGAAGAAAATTAGTAGTCCTGCATAGAGAATGATTTAGGTAGCTAAAGAAGCATTGTAATGATGGACAAAATACCAAATAGCTCCAATGTAATTTGCCACGTTTTTTGAAAACGATAGCGTCTTTCGTACCATACGAGATACTCTCTGACGTAAGGTACAATGTTTACATTTATATCTCTGTTTGCCATTATGGATATGACCATTTTTGATAATCTCTTCACTTTGACATCTTGGACAGTTATTTTGACATTTTTGATTTTCCATGCTTTTATTATATCTTAATTATTTCTTTTTTGCAAATCACTATATTTTTTTTGGAGCAGAGTTATCTCAAAAAATCCGACTCCATGATTGGAGCCGAATACCTGAATGGACTGGAATATGGAGTACATAAACCCACTTGTATTTTGGCTTGTTATCCAATTATTTGGTTTAATTGGTTTACCAATTGCCTTTACCCTGTTTAAAAATTTACCTGATAGAGGTTATCCCTTTGCTAAATCATTGGGATTACTTTTATCGGGTTATGTGTTGTGGTTAGGTGGGAGTTTTGGTCTATTGCATAACCATACAGGCGGCACACTTTTAGCCATGCTAGTGGTCTCCTGTTTTGGTCTGATTTGGTATCATCAGCATGCAAATGCTAATTTGTGGCACTGGCTACGAGACAATAAATCATACATCCTCACAGTCGAGACGATTTTTATAGTTACGTTTCTGGTTTGGACATTTTACAAAGCCCATAATCCTCAAATAGAAACGGCTGGTGGTGAGAAATGGATGGAAATTGCTTTTATCAATAGTTCCCTCATCAGCCAGTCATTTCCCCCCCAAGACCCATGGCTGTCAGGTTTTGGTATTAGCTATTATTATTTTGGCTATGTTTTGATGGCTATGCTCATCCGCCTAAGCGGTATCGTTTCAACGACTGCATTTAATTTGCTTATTCCGACCTTGTTTGGTTTAACCTTAATTTCGGCGTTTAGTATTGTGGCAAACTTGGTTGCAGTTTATCAACGAGAATCACACCCCCAACCTTTCCAATTTGAAAATAAGGGACCAGGGATGAGGTCTTTAATGCCAGGTTTGCTTGGAGCATTATTTGTGGGTATTATGGGAAATCTGCATGGCTTGTTAGAAGTCTTTTATTCGCGAGCATGGTTTTCAGCTGGCTTTTGGGAATGGCTTGATATTCGCGATTTGAACACTCCACCAACCAAAGTTGGAGCGTGGATACCTGAACGTTTTTATTGGTGGTGGCGTGGCTCACGAGTTCTGACCGATTATAATCTAGCTGGGCATGAGCAGGAAGTCATTGATGAAATGCCTTTTTTTAGTTTTCTCCAGATGTTTTGAATGTGGTTTATCATGTGATTGTTGATGGATTTCAAAATATCGTTACTGCCGCTGGTGGTCGAGTATCATTCCTGCTATATGCGATTTGCATTGGAGCATTGGGATTTTTGAATACATGGGACATACCAATTTATTTTGCTGTCATGGGACTGGTTTTGATTGTATGGTATGATAGAAATGATGCCGAGACATGGCTTAAAGCAATATTTGGCATGGTCAGTTTTGCCATAATTTGTATCATGTTATACCTCCCTTTTTACATCAGTTTTCAATCACAAGCAGGCGGCATTTTACCCAACCTGTGGAATCCAACCCACTTACCACAATTTTTCGTTTTCTTTGGTCCATTCCTAGTAGCGATAGCAGGATACCTAATAATATTCAGACTCGATTCTACGCCATATTCCTTATCCCCTCCACATACAAAATGGACATTACCCTTGATGATATTTACTCCAATTGTAGTGTCAGTAATTATCGCGGGAACATTTATTTTTCCCGAAAATGGTCAGATGTTTATTCAAGGTATACTTCGTGACCCAAATGTGCAAACGGTTATAGGCGGTGCAAGCCAAGATAAATTAATCCAAGAAATCATCACTCGGCGATTAAAAAACCCATGGACATTTTTTTTGCTTAGTATCATGCTTGCTTGGGGACTAGCCCGTTGGTGGAATTATTTTTCTATCGAAAAAAATACAACATCTAAAGCCTGGAGTGTCAAAGCGAGCCTTGACCAGAAATCACAAAGCCATGCTTTGCCTCGTCAAGAAACAGCTGAAATGTTCACCTTAATTTTATTGATGATTGGTTTGCTACTTCCCCTGACCGTTGAATTTATCTACCTCAAAGATAATTTCGGCACACGCATGAATACCGTTTTTAAGTTTTACTTTCAAGCCTGGATTTTGCTTGCCTTAGCTTCAGCATTCGGAGTATATTATGTTAATCAATGGCTAAAGGGAGTAACGAAAATAGCATGGCAATTGATAATGATTGCCTTAATTGCTGGGGGCATGGTCTACCCAATTTTGGCAACATTTCACAAAGCAAATAACTTTCAGAATGAAGCAACTTTAGATGGTATTGCATGGATTTCTAAGTTATACCCATTTGACTACAAGGCAATTGCTTGGATAAATGCTAACACTCCTACCGATGCCATCATTTTAGAAAAAACAGCAGGGCATGCGGGCTACAAATATGAAGGGCGAATTAGTGCCTTAACTGGTCGAGGCACGCTTTTAGGTTGGGGCAATCATGAAAGTCAATGGCGTGGCAATTATGATGAGCCTGGCAAACGTGAGCCCGACATCACGAATATTTACAATACGCTTGACATAAATTTGGCATTGGCTCTTTTAAACAAGTATAATGTTGATTATGTTTATGTCGGTCTACTGGAAAGTCAGGCATACAGCCCAGCTGGTTTAGCGAAGTTTGATAAATTTATGGATGTTGTTTTTCAAGAGGGAGATGTGATTATTTATGCTGAAAAGTGGCATTGATATAAATTGTCTAGTGTTCAAAAATATTTAATGATGCCTAACAATATTTGTTTTTTTAATGCTTTGTATTACAATTATTTTTAAGGATTTTAGTGGAATCATGAGAACACAATGTTTAGTATCATGGTGTGTAGTGAGTTTATTACTAATTTTTATGGTAACAAAAGAAAGGAGAAGCATGACAACCACTTTTCTACAAGAACCTCTACTGATAAAAGAAATAGAAGAGGTAGCTCAAGAATCAGGTGTCAGTACCACCAATTTTATTATGCAGGCGATTCGTCGACATTTAGCATATTATCGTCAGAAACGCCTTATAGCTGAAACAAAAGCATGGTATAACTTGCCTGCGATAGAACGTCAACGCTATAATGGACAATTTGTAGCTGTTTACAATAAACAAGTTATGGATAGTGATTCTGACCGTCTTGCATTATTTCATCGGATTCGTCAGCAATTTGGACAAAAAACTGTTTTGATTACCGAAGGTGGTAATGCTCCTATACCTGTATATCGTCTCCGTTCACCGAAAAGAGGACATAATGACCGTCACAAAATATAGTTCTCAAAAAGTACCACCTGCTCCCGTTTTGAAAGTGAAACTAAGTTATCCGAGTAAATCTGCTCAAACTAAAGAGTATCTGGCATTGATTGATACTGGAGCAGATTATACCACCGTACCATTGGATTGGTTGCTTGAATTTGAAGCACCTGAGATGAGATTGGCACATTTACGAGGTATTTGGAGTGAACAACGCATCGTAACACTTTATTTGGTTGACATACATTTTGAAAATGGTGTAATGCCAAATGTTGAAGTTGCAGGTATTCCTGATAATGAGATTGAGTTTGAAGAAGATAGAGAAATTGTTTTGGGGCGTAATGTACTAAATAGATTGATTCTATTATTGGATGGTTATCATAAACAAATAGATATATTGGAACGCCGTCCCAAGAGATTTTAAGGAACTAAATTTTATCGTCGTCTAGTGAATAATAGTACAACAAATTTGGATATGACAGCAAGATATTGCTACAGAAGTTCCTAACACTCATCGTTTTTTGTTGGATACGTTTGATTATGTACCAACAACTTTAGAGATGGAAATACGAAAAAGTGGTTTATCAAAATTTTAAGTTAAATTTGACTATATCAGAAAAACAAGTAAACTACAAATATTATTTTTCCACACTTGACTTATTTTCGAAAATTTGCTAGAATTAATCAGAGTGGATAAGCTAACTTTATTAAAAGGAGTAATTAATTTTTATGGCTAATTTCGACCCTTTTAAGATAACAATAGGCAATTTGCTAGACCAGCAAACTACCAAGTTTCCTGATAACGAAGTTCTCGTTCATGTCGAAGAAGAAAAACGCTATACCTATAGCGAGCTTCATGAAGCGTGTAACGAAATGGCAGGTTGTTTGATGGCACTTGGCATCGAAAAAGGTGACCATGTTGGTGTTTGGGTATCCAATCATCCTGAATGGGTAATCATTCAATTTGCTGTAGCTAAAATAGGGGCTGTATTGGTGCCGATTAATCCAAGCTATCGGGCTCAAGGAATACAATATATTCTTAAAAATAGTGATGTAACAACGCTAGTTATGTCTAGCAATCATCGCTATTTTGATATTCTTAACCATCTTGTTCCCGAATTGGATTCGAGCCAAGAAGGACAGTTGCACAGTGAGGCATTTCCAAAATTGCGAAATGTGATAGTCTTTGGACCCCAACAACGACCAGGTTGTTATTGGTGGGATGAATTGCCCTTGCTTGCTCAATTAATCAGCGAGGAAGATGTTACCGAACGTCAAGCGAGTTGTCATCATGATGATGTCGTTGTTATTAAGTATACCAGTGGTTTTGATGGGTGCTTAAAAGGTGCCATGCTAACTCATGCAAACGTTGTGGGGACAGCTCATGCTGTGACAAATGGTATGAAACTAACGCATGAAGACCGTTTATGTCTACCTATACCTTTTTATCTTCCATTTGGTTCCGTGAGCGGCATACTGGGCTGTGTCACACAGGGAGCCGCCATAGTCATACCTAGTAGTTACTATCGTTCTATACATGTCTTGCAGGCAATTGAGGATGAGGCTTGTACCGCCGTATATGGAATACCGAGCATGTTTGCCGAACAGCCAGGTGAGGAAATGTTTAGTAGTTTTAATTTGGCTTTATTGCAGACCGGCATGATATCAAGCGATGCATGTTCGGTTGGATTTATGGAAGTAATCGCAGAGAAAATAAACGCTACTAACATGACCATTGGTTACGGACAAACAGAATCTGGCGGAATTATTACTCAAATACCACTTGAGACCGCCTCAAAATTGGACTTTGACACTGTAGGTAATGCACTCTCACATATTGAGACAAAAGTGATAAATCCCCAAACAGGTGATATAGTATCATCGGGTGAAAAAGGAGAGTTATGTGTACGATCCCCCAGTGTGATGAAAGGATATTACAACATGTCCGCAGAGACTGACAAGGTCATCGATGATGAAGGATGGTTGCGTACTGGAGACAAAGTAATCATATACGAAGAAGGGTACGTAAGATTTCTGGAATCATACCATGATGTTGTTGTTTGTGAAGGAAAACATGTTTATCCTCGTGAAGTCGAAACATATTTACTGACACATCCTGCCATAGCTGAAGTTTGGGTGGTTGGGGTACCTGATTTACAGCATGATAATGAATTGGTAGCATGGGTCAAATTAGAAGAAGGGAGGTCAGCAACAACAGAAGATATTAGGAGTTTTTGTAAGAGGCAAATCGCTCAATACAAGATTCCACATTATTTCACTTATGTGAAAAGTATTCCGTCGGCTCCATCAGAACAAGCTCGAAAGAATTTGTTACGTGATTTAGCCATTGAAGAACTCAAGTTTCGCAAGGAAATGGGTTTGTAATCTAATATGTAGAATAGGCTTTAAGCCTGTTCAAGTACAAGCATTTTGCTTGTATTACATAGTATAAACATTTTGTTTTCGCACTATATTAGCATGATAGGTAAAACAATATGCAAACTAAACCTAACAAAACTAATAAAAAAGTTTTGTTCGTCTGGTTATTTGGAGGCATCATAGGACTTAGTGTTCTGATGTTTGCCTCATGGGTTATCATAGAAGGCTCAATGGAAGCAACATCTGGTGCTGAATTTTGTGGTCTTTGTCATACGATGACACCAATGGTAAAAGCAAATGCACAATCATTGCATGGAGGAAATACACCCTACGGTGCTGTAGCAAAATGTAATGACTGTCATACGACCCATGATAATCTAATTGATTATGTTTGGGATAAAACTCGTTTTGGTGCTCACGATACATGGGTTTATTTTATGTATGACCTAGATGAAATTGACTGGATAGAAAAGAGAAAGCATCGTGAGGATTTTGTTTTTGATTCAGGGTGTATGTCATGTCACCACAATTTGGAAAAAGCCACAATGGCTAACCCCAAAGCGTTTGTGGCTCATAAGCCTTACTTTCTTGGCGACACTAATAGCAAATGTGTTACTTGCCATGAACATGTAGGGCACGATAATTTAAGTTATTTTATTAGCAGAGCTAAAAATTAAAGGTGAAATTTAATGAACACAACAAAATTATATGTTGTAGTTTTTATGTTACTCATTTTAGGTGTTGTTGCAGGTTGTGTAAGCAACGCTGCTAGTCCACCAAAGGCAGTTGATAACGATGCCGAAGTGACATCATCAGTTGACATGGTACAAACTCAAGCTCAACAAGCCGAGCCAGTAATCATTTCTGTAGATAGAAATGCAGGCGACTTGAGTTCATCTCGTGAACTTGTAGTTGATAGAGGACTAAGCGAAGTCGCTAAAGAATGTATTGACTGCCACAAAACTGAAGATCCTGGCATCATTAACGACTGGAAGAATAGTCGACATGGGCATGTAGGTGTTTCATGTCTTGATTGTCATCAAGTTGAATCTGATTCTCCAATGGCTACGCAACATGAGTCAATAGAGGGAACAGATGTGTATATTTCTGTGCTTGTTCCACCTAGCACATGTGCTAGCTGTCACCCTGTGGAAGTAGAACAGTTTAATGAAAGCGGTCATATTCGAGCATACCGCCAAATTATTCCAAATGCTGGTCTGAATGCCCTAATTCAAACGCATGAAGGGCGAGACCATCCTGAATTTGGTAATGCCTCAGATGAAACAGGTTGTATGCAATGTCATGGTACAGAAATTAAATTAGATGAAGATAAGCGTCCCATTTCCTCAACGTGGCCCAACATGGGTATGGGTAGTGTTTATCCTAATGACAGTGTTGGTAATTGTGCCACTTGTCATACACGCCATAAATTTAGTATCGCTGAAGCTCGTAAACCTAATTCATGTGCTTCTTGTCACCTTGGACCTGACCATCCCAACATAGAGATTTTTGAGAACAGTAAGCATGGTCATGTTTTCATGACAGATAGTGATGATTGGAACTGGGAAAGTGCTCCTGATGCTTGGGAACCAGGCGACTATCGAGGTCCTACTTGTGCCACTTGTCACATGAGTGGAATCGGTGAACTGGAAACTACCCACAACATCACTGAACGATTGTATTGGAATTTATGGGCAAAATCATCAGGTGTCAGAAATTCCAGTGATGTGATGAGTGGCTTGTTAGGTGATGGAGAAAAAGGTCGTGCCAAGATGGAAATGGTTTGTAACTCTTGTCATACTCCACTCCACACCACAAATTTCTTTGAACAGGGAGATAAAGCCGTCAAACTTTACAATGAGGCTTACTATGCCCCAGCATTAAAAATGTTGGAAGAGTTAAAAGAAAAAGGGTTGCTAAAAGACAATCCTTGGACAGACGAATTTCAAAGAAAGTATTATTATTTATGGCATCATGACGGTCGTCGTGCTAGACAAGGTGCTATGATGGGTGCCCCAGACTATGCTCATTGGCATGGTTTCTTTGAATTGCAACAACTTCTTTATGACCTTGAGGCAATTCATGAAAAACGGATTTCTACTGGTACGATAGACTAAAAGTGTAAGTCAATATTTTAGGAAATCCATGATTTAAAACACTAACCTCGTAGGTTTTTAAAACCTTTCGAGGTTTTTTTATGCAACAAACACATAGAAATTCTTTTTTTGGAACTTTTGCCGTAATCTGCTATAATTAATTAAATGTTACGAGATTACCACTTAAAGAAATTATCAAAATACCATACCGCTTATATTCTAATCATCATGTTTTTTGTTGTTAGTACAATTGCTTGTACTGTTGTTAGAGATGTGACCACCCTAATCAGAACAGCAACACCTACCATGACACTGACAAACACACCACGTCCTATTTATACAACTACACCAACATCTACACAAACACCAACTGAAACTCGTATACCTTTGTCAACATTTACAATCACTCCAACTCCAACACCAACCCCGACTGATACTCCTACAGTTACACCAACACCAACTATTACACCTACTCCGACTGCTACCTTAACCCCAACGGAAACCTCAACTCCTACCGAAACGCCAACTCCAACAGATGTGCCAACTCCGACAATTACTCCTACCCCTGTGACTCCAACCATAACGCCAACGCCGACAGTGACTCCAACGCCGACCTATACTCCTACACCGACTGATACCTCAACCCCAACATTTACACCTGTACCGATTTTTGAATTTAATTTAGAGGAAAGTCACATGTATGACCACACTAATAATTTTTTGATAGGTTATATTGCCGTTGTTGATTTGGATAATAGTGCAGTTGGAGGAATAAAGGCAGTTAGCACATTTCATAAATCATATCCGACTTTTGAGGCTAATTACGATTCGCATGAAACGCCGTTTTCAACATGGGACTTACAATACAGTAGTGCTCCGGGTGACGTACAGAAAAGTGGAAATATCAAGTTTGAATATTTGGGAGAAGTTCTTACTGGAACATGGATTATTCATTTAGAAAATGCCCATCAGGAAATATTTTCTGATGAGATAATGGTGCATGTCTCTCCACTCTATCCAAAATGGTTTTTTCTTAAATTTAAACGACAAGAAAAACCAACAGCTACGCCGACTTTTGATGGTACAGGTACGATTACACCAACTTTGACAATTACACCGACGGCGACAATTACGCCAATGTTGACGGTAACGATTACACCGACAGCAACGATTACGCCGACTGCGACAATCACACCGACTGCGACAATTACTCCGACTGCAACGATTACACCGACTTCAACGATTACTCCGACGGCGACAATTACACCTACGACGACGGTTACACCTACATCTACCACATCAGCAAAGGAAAGCCACAAATTCCAACTGCGAGGAGCCACTCATTGGAAATCATGGCTACATCTGAGAATGGAAGTAAGATTCCCTCACGTGGGGTGGTGTGAACGGTTACGTTACAGTTGCGTAGGCTGATATTCCCCCCACGCATCACGCAATGTGTCACAAATTTCCCCGATGGTTGCATAAACTTCTACGGCTTGCAAAATATACGGCATTAAATTATCGGTGCTATTTATAGCATTGGCTAAAGCATGCAATGCCGATTTGACCGCTTCATAATCTCGTCTAGCTCGCAGACTTGCTAAACGAGCAATTTGATTATGTTGAATGGAATCATCAACTTGTAACAGTTCGGGTTTAATGTCATCCTCAACGGCAAATTTATTGACTCCGACCACAACCTGCGACATATTCTCAATATTACGTTGATATTGATAGGCAGATTCTTGGATTTGTTGTTGAATGTAACCATGTTCGATGGCAACTAGAGAACCGCCCATGTCATCAATCTTTTTGATGTAGTTCATGCTTCGATGTTCGATTTCATCGGTGAGCTGTTCGATAAAATAACTGCCTGCCAGTGGGTCAATGGTATCGGCTACTCCCGTTTCATAAGCGATGATTTGTTGAGTACGTAAAGCAGTTTGAACAGCACCTTCAGTCGG
Source organism: Anaerolineaceae bacterium 4572_78 (assembly GCA_002084875.1). Lineage (GTDB taxonomy): Bacteria > Chloroflexota > Anaerolineae > 4572-78 > 4572-78 > 4572-78. The sequence continues at coordinate 27,045 of NBMH01000023.1, forward strand.
GAGTGCCATAGCTTCATCCATGCTGTTAGTATGAAGAGATTGCGTGCCGCCTAATACGGCTGCTAATGCTTGCATGGTTACTCTGGCAATGTTATTTGGTGCTTGTTGAACAGTCAAAGTACTACCACCTGTTTGAGTATGAAAACGCAATCGCCACACTTTAGGATTTGTTGCCTTGAAACGGTCTTGGGCAATCTTTGCCCATAATCGCCGAGCGGCTCGAAACTTTGCAACTTCTTCAAAAAAGTTGTTATGGCAATTAAAAAAGAATGACAGTTGTGTGCCAAAATCATCTATTTCCAAGCCCATGTTTAATGCGGCATTGATATAGGTGATAGCATTAGCAAAGGTAAATGCGACCTCCTGCACGGCAGTACTGCCCGCTTCTCGAATATGATAACCGCTAATTGAAATCGTATTAAACATGGGAACATGCTCATGGCAGTACGCGAAAATATCGGTAATCAATCGCATGGATGGCTTGGGGGGGAAAATATAAGTTCCTCTAGCAACATATTCTTTAAGTATGTCATTCTGGATTGTGCCACGTAATTTTTCAGGGGACACGCCTTGTTTTTTCCCAACGATAATATACATCGCCAGTAAAATGCTTGCTGGAGCATTGATGGTCATGCTGGTTGATACTTTGTCAAGCGGGATACCGTCAAACAGTATTTCCATGTCCTCAAGCGATGAAATCGCCACCCCAACTTTGCCCACTTCACCGAGTGACATGGGAGCATCACTATCGTAGCCAATTTGGGTCGGCAAGTCAAATGCTATGCTCAAACCCGTTTGCCCATGTGCCAGCAAATACTTAAATCGTTCATTTGTTTCCTGTGCAGTGCCATAACCCGCATATTGCCGCATTGTCCAAAAACGACCGCGATACATGGTGGGTTGAACACCGCGCGTGAATGGATATTCACCAGGAAAACCTAACCTAGCTTGATATTCTTCTACGCTGATATCGCTGGGCAGATAGAACCGTTCAATTGGAATATCAGAACTGGTTTGGAATGATTCCTTTCGTTCGGGAAAGCGTTTGAGTGTGGCTTTTAATGTTTTATTTTGCCATTTGGTCAATTCATTTTTAAGTTCATAATTCATAATATTGCCTCAAAATCAGTCTAGTTTTAAGTTGCATTTCATTGTACCATTTTATAGTACAAAAACACAAAAAAACATAAAGGATTTTTCGTATCCTCAAATTATTACACATGTTCTGGAGTCACTTTTTGGTAAAAAACATTATGTCAACCAAAAACATGGCAAAAGTTGCAAAAATTTCAATGTTCATTTATAATTCTTACATAGCGTTAAAATAATTATTTACAGAAGATTGAGAGGTTTTATGAAACGTACAATTTTACTTATATTTGCTCTTGGCACAATTATGTTTTTTTTAACTCATGTAACCGCATTACCCGTCAACTCAGCTATACCATCCTTGCGTCCTACAGCGACCCCCCTTACTCCTCGCCCAACTCCGACAAATGTCAGTGGTGGTGAAGATGTACCCGAAGATGGTGGTGAGGATGTACCCGAACCGACTAATTTTGGCACGGTAAAGGGATATGTTTATAACTATTCTGTTGAAGGTGGTGTGCCGCAACCTGGTGTCGGTGTCATTCTTAAAGGAGATAGTTGGGATGCTAGAATTGTTACTAATGCCGACGGCTTTTATGAATTTGCTGGGCTTGGTCAAGGGCAGGCAATTTTAAATTTGGAGTTACCTCCTCATGCAAAAGCAACTTTGCCCGACCTCATGGTGTATACTGGCAACAAGCAGCCCGATAATGCCAATCTCGGTTTTTATCAGGTTGATACACCACCATTGATATTTTTAAAGATTAGTCAATCGGAGATAAAATCGGCTGCCAATCAATCATTTTATATTGACCTGTTTGTGGAAAATAGAAGCGAGGCAACCACTGCCACAAACGGTCAAATTGATGTCAAACTGCCAGTTGCCCTAAAAATCTTAGATGCCAGTTTAGAAAATGGCACAGTTGATATATTAGAACATCGCATCTTTGCAAATTTTGACCATCTAGCAGTTGGGCAAAGCCTCCGCTTAAATATTCGAGCTAGTTTTGACTCGACAGATGCAGGGCAAAATCTCACAGGAGATGCCACATTTACTTATGATGAACAACCAACAATGCAACGTGTAAATATCAATATCATCTCCACAGAGACTATACGTCCTGCAAAGCCGACCAATGTTAGCATGGTGTCGCTTCCTTCGCACATGGCTGACACAAAAGCTAAAAGTGAATCTCTCATGCCAAAGAGTGGTGAGGAACTTACCAATAGCGACCCTGTTTTGCCAGTAATGGTTTTGGCGATGGTAATTATTATCGGCTTGGCGATTGCAGGTTTTAGAAATATGACGAATAGAAAAATGGAGAAAAAATAATGCGTTTGCGACCTATCCCATCTTATATTGAAGATTTTTCTTATGATTTAATTATCATTGGCGGCGGTATCAACGGCACTGCCATTGCCCGCGATGCCGCCATGCGCGGCTTAAATGTCCTACTTTTAGAAAAAGAAGACTTATGTGCTGGCACATCAGCCTGGTCATCTCGGCTTATGCATGGCGGCTTGCGATATTTGGAATATTACGAAATTGACTTAGTACGAGAGTCCCTGCGAGAACGGGAACGACTCTTTTGGACGGCTCCCCATTTGGTCAAACCATTACCCTTTGTTATCCCATTTTTTCGACATAACAAACGAGGACCCTTGCTCATTCGTTTGGGCATGATTGGGTACGATATTTTGTCTTTTGATAAATCAGTCCCATTCCATACCATGATGTCACATAAAAAGGCATTAGAAGAATATCCTGGCTTAAACCAGCTCGGCTTGAAAGGTGCAGCTTTGTATTATGATGGTCAAGTCGAATTAGCCGAACGGATGTGCATTGAAAATGCTCTTTCCGCTCATGAAAACGGGGCAACAATATTGACCTACGCCCGCGTAGATGATTTCATCATGTCAGGCGATACCGTACAAGGTGTCAAATTTAGTGATTTGCTCGATGATGAACGAACCTATCAGGTCAAATCTCCTGTGGTCATCAACGTGAGTGGTCCTTGGGTGGATACCTTGTTGAGAGGCACAAAGCATGCAACCCGACAATTGATGGGCGGCACAAAGGGAAGCCATATCATCGTTGACCCCTTTCATGGCTCGCCAAAATCAGCTATATATTTTGAGTCTGTGGCAGATGGTCGTCCCATGTTTATCATCCCATGGAACAAACGATATTTAATCGGTTGTACCGATATTCGTTATGATGATGACTTAGATTACATCGTTGCTAATGATGAAGAAATTGCTTACATTCTTCATGAAGTCAACGGCGTTATTCCCGAAGCAAAATTAACAACTGGTGACATTCATTATACCCATTCAGGTATTCGACCTTTACCGCATACCGCCGACGGCTCCACAGCTAGCATAACTCGGCGGCATATTGTTTATGACCATGCTCCCGATGTGCAAGGTTTATTTTCTATCATCGGCGGAAAATTAACCACATTTCGAGCTTTAGCCGAGCATGCCGTTGATGCGGTGTTCCGCAAGCTAAAACGAAAAAAGGTTAAATGTGGCACTTTCCACATGCCATTTCCTGGAGCAAATGTATTAGATTTTATCGCGTTCCGTACCGAATTTAAACAAAAATCTGACTTGCCATCTGAAACAGCTGAACGATTGCTTGATATTTATGGGGTGCGTAGCCTTGAAATTTTGAAGATAATTGAAGGTGATGCCGACTTAAAGACATGCTTCAGTCCAAACACTGGAGCCATTAAAGCTGAAGTTATTTTTGCTTTCAAACATGAAATGGCAGAACGAATCAGTGATGTCCTTATGCGAAGAACTATGATTGGCTTAGAGCCAAATATGGGAATTGGCGAAGATGAGGAAACCGCAAAAATCGGGCAGGTGTATTTTGGATGGGATGATGAGCGGGCGAAAGCTGAAGTTGCCTACCATCGAGAATACATCAAACGTTTTCGTCCTAAGATTCAATGCTAAAACAAAGTAATTATTCACTCCCCCTTTTGTCAGTAGACCCCTCTCCCTGTGGGGAGGGCAAGGGTGGGGGTGAACGGTTACAAAACAAAGAACATGGCTCGGGATATTTATGGAGCGAAAAAGCTTGCTTTTTCATGTTAAAGCAAGTTTTGAACAACCCTAATAGTAAGGGCGTATGGCCCTACGCCCCTACTTACCAACAGATGCTACTCATAAGACAACACTTCCCGCACAGTCAAGCGAACCGCACTCCAGGCTGGTAGTAAACTTGAGACCATAGCTAAAACAATGACCATCACCAACCAGATAGTAGCCCCTAAATAAGAAAATGTATAATCTAAGGCGGCACTCATGAATAGTTGACCTATCATATCGCTGACTAATTTGCTGACGGGCAAAGCTACCAACATGGCTATAAACCAACTTAAAACGCCAATTAACACTCCTTCAATCATGACGATTTTCAAAACGGCTCTATTTCCTGCTCCGATAGCACGCATCACGCCAACTTCACGAGTCCGTTCCAAAACGTTAATGCTCATGGTTCCCATCAGCCCTAAGCCACCCACGACAGCTATCAATGTTGCCATCACCAGCATCAACGCCACCAACAAAGCAAATATGTTTTTAGCACTCTGAATATCCTCATCCACCGTAACACCCATGCTAGTCCTAACACCGAGATTTCCAAAATGCTCCTCTATTCTTGCTTGAACTGCCTTTCTAAATTCGGGGGAATGGTCTGTTGTTTGTGTAAATATCCATTCCGATTCATTCACTCTATGCAATTTTTGGGATATGTACTTGTAATTGGTAAAAATAGTTGACATAATATTTCCACCGACCATAATGCCAACTACGTGCCATTCTTCTTCCTCACCCTGTATTTTCAAAGTAATTGTGTCACCTAATTTGACATCATCCTCATTATTGAGAAACATAGTATTAACCACCACTGCATTATCATCTTCGGGAATAAGCCAACGTCCTTCAATAACAGTAGGATTAACTAATTTTGTGTCAGCAGGCGGAGAAAAGAATATAATGTTATCACTTTCTGTGCCATCAGGTCGTACACGCCTCATATTACCAAAAAACCAACCTTCCATATTGGTAACACCTGGTACTTTCAGCACTTCTTCTTCAAGATAAGATGTTCGATATGGGCGAGCAAGTTGAAAAGCAACATCATAATTATAATAGCTAAGAAACGCAAAGAGATAATGGTAGGACGGGTCAAAAATTGAAAGCGGAGTTTGATGAGAATACGGTCGATGATAGACTGACCAAACGCCTTTCCTATACCGTAATCACTTATCGCTTCGCGGACGGTTACTCTTACGCCCATCAAAATAGGATAAGTCGAAGCGACAACTGGCACAAAAAGTGCTACCACAATTTGGGCAATCAAAACTGGTGGTGGAATATAAAAATTGTCAATGTCGAAATTAAGCATGCCCGCCATTCCTTCCGAAAACATTTGAGCTCCGAGCATGCCCAATGGAACTGATATAACCAGAGATAGCACTCCTAAAAGAATGACATTGACAAAATACATGACCAAAAGTTGACTGGCGGTGGCTCCGATTGCTTTCATAACGCCAATTTGTTTGCGTTGCTGGGTCAGTAAAGCAGAAATCATGTTGATGACCAAAAAGGCACTCAATATCAAGGCTAATAAACCAAGCACACCAAGCATTGCCAACATTGGTTCGATGATAAAATTAAGGGGATGTTGACCTGGCACCATTGCCATGTTAAAAAAGATGCCGACCCCACCTTTTTCAAGTTTGTCTTGGACATCTTGAGCAACGATTGTGATATGTTCTCTATCCATTGAATTTTCGGCTACGGTGAAACGCAAGTCGTTAAAATCACGTGGCTCACCAAGCCATTCGAGCACATCAAATGTGGCGTATCCATAAGCAAAGCCGCTCAGGGTATACATTTGAGCATACAAGTCATGAGCCGTGCCAACTATGCGAACCACTCGCTCTTTTCCATTGGGAGCCCTGATAATAACCTCATCGCCAATTTCAGCATTAGTCAGACCTAATGCCCCTCGTTCGACCAAAATTTCTTGCTTGCCTGGTGGCCATTGACCTTCTTCATGATAAATCTTATCCACTCTAATATCATCAAAATCATCAATGATATTCAATTGCATAGAACGCCATTCATTTTCCCCCAATTTCAATCGAACACCCACATTGCGACGACCTTCTGCTTCGGCAACTTCGGGCATGTTTCTGATTGATTCAACCATTTTCTTGTCGAATGCAGTACTGGTCATGAGTAATGCCGCCGTAGGATTGGTTGCCATGTAAGAAGCATTCAACTGTTCTGATAAGACAAATCGCGATGTGCCAATAACACCCACAGAAAATACACCAACTGCCACCGAAAGAACGACTAAAATTGTTCTGGCTCGGTTGAGCCATAAATCTCGAATAACTTTTCGCCAGCGTGGTCTAAACATAATCAACTCCCATTTAGAAGAAGTGCAATAGCTTTAGCTATCGCACTTCTGATTCAACTGTAATTTCCAAAGCACCAAAGTTCATATCAACAAAGACGAATCCTAATCCATCGCCTCAGCCGCAATCACCGCCATATCCTTAATCTCAATGGCAATATCATCACCTAACTGTTTATCCTGCATGGCACAGCGTAGATGAATTTGGCATTTAATACATGCCGTTATCAGCGTTTCGGCACCTGTGGCACGGGCTTCACGCAGGCGTTCCACTTGGATGGATTTATTTGCCACGCCACAACTGCTCCAGCCACTTGTGCCGCAACACAGTGAATTTTGCTTATGACGTTGCATTTCGACCAATTCCAGTCCTGATTTTTCTATGGTCTGACGAGGAGCATCATACACGCCAAGATGACGACCAAGACGACAGGGGTCATGATAGGTGACGCTACCATTTGTGCTGCTGCCTTGCCATGTCTCATCAGCTAACAATTCGCTTAGATGTAATACCTCCACATCGAGTTTAACTCCATGTGCGGGATAATCCACCTTGAGAGCTTTGGCACATTCGGGACATGCCGTCACAATTCGTTTTGCTCCCGATTCATGGATGAGTGTCTTATTTAGTTTTGCCAAAGTCTCAAAACCTTCTCTATCACCCTCCCATAGCAAGTCATGCCCACAGCAACGCTCATCGGCTAAGACTTGCGGCTCAATGCCTAACTTGTTTAATGCCTTTACTGTTGATTGAGCAATGCCAGCTCCGTCCAAACCCAATGGCTCGAACAAAGCTCCGTAATAAGGAGCACAGCCGACAAAATAAAGCGTATCCGAATCATCCGACACTTTTAATTCATCGTTCAGCCAACCTAATCTATCTTGCTTTATATCTGGCTCCATCATCATCCGTACCCAAGTATGAATTGCTTGGCTATGAGTGCAAGCGGGTAGAGTCCCTAAATTCATGGCTTCGGCACGTATTGCTAATGTCAAATCGGAGTATGCAACACCAGCAGGACAGACTTCGCTACAGTGTAGACATGTCAGACAACTCCACATCCGCTCGCTATTTAGTAAGTCCTCATTCTTTCCCAAAAATGCTTGACCGACTACTCGGCGGGGAGAGAAATTAGAATCATAACGGCTGATGGGACATACGGCTGTACACTTGCCACATTCTAAGCAACGAAATGTACCGACCTCGCGGGCAATATCAAATAAAGTTGACTCCTGTTTTAGTTGTGTTGTCATTTTGCTACTCCTGTTATTTCAGCTACTCCCTCAACAAATTTTGTGACCAACTCGACCCATGCAGGAGCGTCATCTGGTGGTGTCCATGCTAATTTCAGTCGAACAGGGGATATGCCCAACAAACCTACTAGCGATTCAACTTGGTTATAGATTGCCGCTGCCTGCTCATTGCCACGTTCATAGTGACATAGCTTGGGCATGCAACCTAAAATCATCACACCATCCGCTCCCATCTCAAACGCTTTCAGTATCAAGCCTGGTTGCAATCTGCCCGTACAATCCAAACGGATAGCACGCACATTTGACGGATAGCTTAGTTTTTGTCGTCCTGCTAGTTCCATCGCCGCATAACCGCTCCATTCGCAGGCAAAAATTAAAATGCGAAGACTGTCTTTATTATCTGAAGTATCACGTAAAGCGATGTGCATTTGATCCTCTAACTGCTCATCTGACCAGCCACGCATGGTCGCCGCTCCGACGGGGCATACCGACACACAATTTCCACACCCTGTACACAGAATAGGGTCAATGACAGACAAACTCTGTTTTTTAGCATCAGGAGTCTGTATCTCAATGTGAACAGAATCTTTGCTAAATTGAGCGGGGCGTTCAATCATTGTTACTGCATCAAATGGACATACCTCAAAGCAATCGCTACAGCCATTGCATTTCATAGGGTCAACCACAGCCCTTGCACCACCGACCATGACACTTTTCTTTCGTAAATGTTTCAATGCTCGTGAAGCGGCACTATAGGCTTGAAATTGTGCTTGCTTGATAGTGCATGGCTGGTGAACCGACCCACACACATAAATGCCTCGCTCCATGTAACGTTCAGGACGTAACCGTATTCGCATTTCTGCAAAATGCCCTTTTGTATCTTGCTTCAAGCGTAACAACTTAGCTAATCTAGCAGTTTCCTCATCGGGCATGCCTGTTGCAACAATGATGACTCCAAAAGTGTCATGGAGGGACAAAGCTTGTTTTGTCAAGTGGCTAATCAGCATGACAGGTACGCCATTATCAGCAAGTTCTAAGGCGGCGGTCATGCCTGCCATGCCACCTCCGATGACTAAAGACTTTTGTGTAATCGCCACTTCTATTGAAGTGCTGATATTCAAAGCAGACATATAGGCAGATTCCATTTCGATTTGGTCTTTAGCACGAGCGGTTGCCATGTCGGGTTCGGCTTGATGTGGATAAGCACATCCCTCACGAATATTGACAATACCCAACATTTCAGCGTTTAAGTTTGCTTGACCTATCGTCTTTTGAAACAAGCGGTTATGTGTACGGCGACTACACCCTGCCACCACCACCTTCTGCAATTCTTCGGAACGAATCATGTCCAAAATTCGTTCTCGTCCATCAGTTGAACACCAATAGGATGCATGCTCAGCACAAACCACATTTGGCAAAACCTTAGCTGTTTCAGTCAACGACTCCACATCGAGGATACTCGATATATTGTCGCCACAGTCGCAGACAAAAACGCCCATGCGGTCTTTATTTTTTGGATTTCCATCTAAATTTTGATTACTCACTATTTACCTTCTCTGAGTGATTATTTTTAATATCGTTTGAGATTGCGACCCGTTTTAACCATGTTATCTGGTCAAAATCGGTATCGAAACTGGCAATGAAAGATATTTTCCTTTTTTGACAAATTAATGCAATTAATGCATCATTGAAATTCAATGTTCCATTAGAAGATTGTATTAACTTAATGACATCATTATACAAGGAAGGTACTTCAGGAAAAACCCAAGTGATGTTGTCTGTCATAGCATAACGATTCAGTTTTTGAAAAACATATTGAATATGATTAAACTGTTTCTTTTCATGCAAACGCCTGATAACAGCACTAACTGATTCTGAGATTACACAATCCAAATACACAATCTCCCATTTAGCTACTAGTATATCTTGATACAATGCCATTGATTGCTTATGCCAATGGTCATGGTGATTAACTAGTCCTACCAATACAGATGAATCCATTACTACCTGCATGATTATACCTCGTCATACAATGCTTCGGTATCTTCCAAAGCATTCCCTTCATATCCCGTCGGCAGTAAATTTAACCACATATCCAACGAATTTGCAGGTACAGCAATTGTTGGATATACCATATTACCAAGAGGCAGAGAAGTGGAATCATATTGTCTATACAGTGTTTGTGTATATAAAAAACGAGTAAATTGTTCAATCATTGCTACATGTTCAGTTGAGAGTCTGGTGAGCATAGTAACAATCGTTTGATATGAAGATAAATCCACATTTTCGTTAAAAGTATCTGTATATATATTTGTTTGAATAGTCATGTGACATCCTTCATTACTAATTTAATTTCCCGTCCTACGAACCAGTCAAAAACTCAACTTTGAAAAGTTGAACTTCTCATTCTCGTAAGTGATTATTATATTTTCGTTAATTTCCATTTAACGTATACTCACACAACCGACATGCCCCACGAGCATATTCGGACTGCCATTCATGCACAGTTCGGCTGCTGTCAGTTATATCGTCAAGGGTAATAGCATCGGTTGGACAAACTAGCACGCATGTGGTACACTCAATGCAATCTGCCGATGAGATTTTGAAAGGTGGCACAACCACTCTATCCGAGCCTCGATTTGCTATGCTGATGGCACTCATGCCGACAATTTCTTGACATGCCCGCACACATCTCGCACACAAAACGCATGTGTCTTGTGGTAATGTGTATGGCGTATCATTGACACCAACTGAAGCCGCCAATTCTCTGATAAATGGGACATGTCCCGCTCGTGCCAGTAACAACTGAGCCACTATCTGGCGTGATTGCTGAATCGTTTTCGTATTTGTATGCACGACCATGCCATCTTCGGCGGGGAATGTGCATGACGATACCACTCGTGAGCCGCGCGGCGTTTCCAATTCTACAAGACACAAACGACAACCACCATAAGGCTTGAGAGCTTCATGGTAACATAAAGTTGGAATCCAAATAGCATTATCACGTGCCACCTCTAAAATTGAGCGACCTACTTGAGTATGAATCGTTTTATCGTTGATTGTTAATGTTATCACAAATTCCTCCATTATTTCCAACATACCTTAGACGGACAACGTTTGTCATAAACATGAGCCTCGTATTCGTCTCTAAAATGTCGTAAGGACGATAAAACTGGATTGGGTGCTGCTTGACCTAGCCCGCATAACGAAGCTGTCTTAACCGTATTGGCAAGTTGTTCTAAAGTTTCAATATCGCCCTTTTCACCCTGACCGTTACAAATACGAGTTAAAATATCCAGCATAACCTTCGTTCCCCAACGGCATGGAATACACTGACCACAAGATTCTTCCTGCGTAAAATTCATAAAATAGCGAGCCAAATCTACCATGCAAGTTGATTCATCTGCAACGACCAAACCGCCAGAACCCATGGTGGCTCCTAAATCGGTCAACGACTCATAATCAATTGGTGTATCCAAATATTGTGCAGGAATACATCCACCCAATGGACCACCAAACTGCACAGCCTTGAATGATTTTCCATCGGGGATACCGCCCCCCGCATCGAAAATCAACTCACGTAGACTGATGCCGATTGGCACTTCGACGACACCAGGATTGTTAATCTTACCTACCATCGAAAACATGGCAGTCCCTTTGCTCTTTTCAGTGCCAACCCCCGCGAACCATTCAGCTCCATTAGCAATAATCGAGGGAATACTTGCCCAACTTTTCACATTGTTGATATTGCTCGGTTTACCCCATAATCCCTCTTGAGCAGGGAAAGGTGGTCGGGGGCGTGGCTCACCTGGTTTGCCTTCAATAGAAGCCATCAAAGCCGTCTCCTCACCACAGACAAATGCTCCCGCACCCAACCGCAATTGAATGTTGAAGTCGAAGCCTGACCCTAGAATATTTTTGCCAAGCAGACCATGCTCACGGGCTTGATTGAGGGCGATATTCAGATTTTCGATTGCCAGCGGGTACTCACTACGAATGTAAATAAAGCCTTCTGTGGCACCTATCCCTCTCGCACCGATAATCATGCCTTCGATAATTCGATGGGGATTTGCCTCTAATAAACTGCGGTCAGTAAACGCTCCTGGATTACCTTCATCGGCATTACAGATAACATACTTTTCATCACCAGGCGATTGACGACAGAATTTCCACTTGACTCCCGTAGGAAAACCCGCTCCACCTCGTCCACGCAATTGCGAACGTATCACCTCTTCGATGATTCCATCGGGCGACATGTCATACAAAGCTTTGCTAAGTGCCATGTAACCCTTATGAGCGATATAGTGTTCAATTTGGTGAGGGTCAATCTGTCCATTTAAGTCTGTTACTCGCCGCATCTGACTTTTATAATAAGGCAGTTCAGATTCAGTAGTAACTGGCTGACCATTGCTGGGGTCAACGTAAAGCAATTCGCTGATAACTTCACCTTTACCAAGTGTATCACTGATGATTTTATGGACATGTTTTGTCGTTACTTGTTGATAAGCAATTTGTTGCGGGTCAACTGTAACCAACGGTCCCTGCTCGCAAAAACCAGGACAGCCCGTAGTCATTATTTCCACATTGTTGCCATTCACTGCCTGGCGTAGAGCAGTCAACACATGCTGACTTCCCAATGCCCGACAGCCCGTCCCATCACACACGCGCAATCTAAGGCGGTCATGGTCAAGTTCGTTTTTACAAGATTCACGCCATGCATCCAATTCTTGAGGCGTGTCTAATTTTTTCATAGTTCCTCCAAAAACAAGAAAGGGCACTCCCAAAACAAGAAAGGTTTTTAAAAACCTTTCTTGTTTTAGTCTTACGATTCTTGTTCTATCTTTTCCAATAGATGGTCTATCTTGCTCGTAGTCATGTGACCTTCATATTTGCCATCCGTTACCACAGTTGGACCGACGGCACATGCTCCCAAACAATTGATAGTTTCAAGCGTATATTCCAAATCAGAGGTCGTTTCCCCTGCTTGGATGTTTAATTTCGTTTTCAAGTGATCAAGGACATGAATACCGCCTCGCACATGGCAAGCTGTGCCAGTACATGCTTGTATCACGTGTTCTCCTTGTGGATGCAAGCTAAAACCATGATAAAATGTAGCCACGCTATGGACTTGGCTCAATGGCACATCTAGTCGTTCACTGACCATGATGAGCATCTCACGAGGCAGGTAGCCATAATAACTTTGGAGTTCCTCCATGACGGCTAACAACGGTGTTTTATTGTCCTTATGCTTGTTCAAAATCGTTCGTATATTTTGAATTGAGAAATGATTCATAATTTTTGTCCTTTCATTAATAAGGAGCATTATGGAGCGAAAAAGCTTACTTTTTCATGTCAAAGCAAGCTTTGACACTCCAGGTTATTGCGAGCCATACCCATATCCTGTCTCAAATGCACTGATATTAAGTTTTTCTGTGCCTTTCGGGATGGATTTCAAGACAGATTCCTTCAATCCATCTTTTGAGATGGCATCAGTATTCGCCGCTAGAAAGCCTAGCATGACAATATTTGCCACAATTTTACGTCCCAATTCATCGGCGGCAATACGCGTAGATGGGATAGAACGCACTTCAATATCATCGCGGGGTTGGTCTAATTGCACGAGGTCTCTGTCGATAATCAGTAATCCCCCGCTACTTAATTCTCCAATATATTTTGTATAGGCTTCTTGAGACATTGTTACCAGCAAGTCAAGTTTGGTCAAAAGAGGATAATCAATATCTTCATCAGCCATGATGACTAAGGCACTACTGGCACCACCTCGCGACTCTGGTCCATAACTCTTTGTTAGTGTAACATTACGTTGGTCAAACAGAGCGGCTGCCTTACCTAAAATGTGAGCGGCGGTCATGATTCCCTGTCCGCCAAAGCCTGATAAACGTATCTCTTGACGACTCATTTAAACACTCCTTTTTTGTGAATCAAGAAATGTTGGTTTGTCTTTATTGATAAAACAACCAACCACAATTTCGCCACCTAAGTCAATACCTGACTCAGCAGGGTCGCTACCATGACGAATAACACTATTTTCGTGATAGTACTTCATTTGTTGCAAAGCACTACCCATTTTGTTCTTTTTGCCGTAATAAGTAGGACATGGTGAGATTATCTCGACCACACTAAAGCCTTTTTTGTTCAATGCTTCTAGTATGGAGTCCTCTAAGCGGCGGATATGCAAGGATGTCCAGCGGGCAACATAAGTGGCACCACTAGCCGCGGCTAGATATGGCACACTGAAAGGGGGTTCATGGTTACCATAAGGTGATGTACTGGTACGAGCTCCCGTAGGCGTGGTTGGTCCCATCTGTCCACTGGTCATGCCATAATTGAAATTATTAACACAAATCACAGTTATATCCATGTTTCGCCGAGCGGCATGGATAAAATGATTGCCTCCGATAGCGACCAAGTCTCCATCGCCTGAAATGACAACAACTTTAAGTTCGGGGTTGCCCAATTTAAGTCCAGTAGCAAAGGGGATTGCTCGCCCATGTGTGGTGTGAAAGCCATCTAAATACAGATAACCCGCCGCTCGTCCTGTGCAACCGATGCCTGACACTACTGCGACTTTATCTCTATCCAAACCTGATTTTTGCAAGGCACTGACAAAAGATGTCAATATAGTTCCCAAGCCACACCCCGAACACCATATATGGGGCAGGCGGTCTTCTCGTAAGTAGTCATCCATTGGATGCTCTTTGGAAATTAACACATTACTTAATTCTTCATTCATGTAATACCTCTATATAATACCTCTATTTTAGGCAAATTTTTTAATCGTTGCTAAAACATCTTTGGTTTTGTGCAAACCACCACCAGCATGTGGCACTAAAATAGTTTCAGTTTGTCCCGCGGCACATCGTTCCACTTCAAGAACAATCTGTCCCATGTTAATTTCTGGCACAACAAATGCCTTAATTTTTGGAGCTAATTCTCGAATACGTTCCTCCGCAAAGGGCCAGACCGTCACCAATTTGAGCAAGCCGACCTTTAAACCCATCTCACGAGCCAGACGTATAGGGCGGGCGGCTGTTCGGGCTGAAATGCCATAAGCAACGACCACGATGTCAGCTCCTTCGACTTGGTCTTCATGCAATTCGATGATGTCATCTTTGTTATGTTGAATTTTGTTAATCAGTCGTTCCAGCATTTGCTGTTGGACATCTAAATTGACTGTATCGGGATAACCTTTCTCATTATGTGTCAGTCCTGTGACATGAACTCGATAGCCATCACCAGCACATGCCATTGGTGGTACACTATTTGGTTCAGATTTGTATGGCAAATAGTCAGCACTAGGAGGAACATCAGGCTTGCGGCGCGGATAATGTTCAATCTCTTCGGGCGGCGGAATAATCACTCGTTCGCTCATGTGTCCTACTGTTTCATCGGTCATGACAAGTACAGGAGTGCGATATTTTTCAGCCAGATTAAAAGCTCGAATGGTCAAATCAAACAATTCTTGAGGTGAGCTAGGTGCCAAGGCGATAATCTCATAATCACCATGCGACCCCCAGCGAGCCTGCATCATATCACCTTGCCCGACCAACGTTGGCATGCCTGTTGAGGGTCCGCCTCGTTGTACATTGACCACAACACATGGGGTTTCGGTCATAATGCCGAGTCCTAAATTTTCCATCATCAAGCTAAAACCAGGTCCCGATGTAGCCGTCATCGCTCTAGCACCACCCCATGATGCTCCCAAAACTGCATTCATGGAGGCGATTTCATCTTCCATCTGAATATATGTCCCATCTACTTGAGGTAAACGTAAAACCATACGTTCAGCAATTTCCGTAGCTGGGGTGATGGGATACCCACCGAAAAAACGACACCCAGCAGCTAAGGCACCTTCTGCACAAGCGGTGTCACCATCCATAAAAAAACTACCTTGTAAAATACCATTATTAGCCATGTGACACCTCCTCAATGTAAATGGCAAATTCAGGGCAAATCATTTCACATAATCCACATATAACACAGTCTTTGCTCCCATCCACTTGTGGAAGACTATATCCCTTCGCATTAAAAATGCGGGACATCTCCAAAACATCACAAGGGCAGTATGTTACACATAACTCGCAACCCTTACAACGTTCAATGATAATGTGGACTTCACCATGTGGTATCATAACACGGTCTTGGTCTAGGGGTTTACGCCAAAGTTTCATAACAATAATTTATTCCTAAGTATGATTAATAATTTTATCAAAAATAATGTAAATCCGTAGAACAGATTTTCAGTCCGTTCAGAACTACGGACAAGATGTCCGTGTCACGTGAAAATCAAAACAGCCTTGAAATTAATTTCAAGGCTACTTGCTCAAGTCAACTTAATTCGTACTTCACCTTTGAAATCCAAGCATGTTTCAATAATCGAGCAATTATAGCACACCCTACAAAAAGTGCAAAATTCATATCTATATTTCTTTTTTGTAGCCGTTCGCCCACCCTAACCCTAGGGGCTGTTTAATGCTAAAACAAAAAACAGTAGTGGCGTATGGCCATACGCCCTTACAATTAGGGCTGTTCAAAGCTTGCTTTTTCATGTCAAAGCTCGCTTTGACCCTCCAATTTATCTTGTCAAAAAACAGCTTGGGGTGTTTGACTTTTGAGAAGCGTAGGTTGGACTGAAGAATGAAACCTAACCTAGTTAAAATATTTTTGTAACCGTTCACCCCCACCCCTAACCCATCCCCCACATGGAGAGGGGAATCTTACTCCCATTCTCCTCGTAGGGGAAGGGCTGGGAGTTGGGGTCTACTAACAAGAGGTGGAGTGAATAATTACATATTTTTCATGCAATCCCCCCACTTCTAGTGGGGGGATTGTTGACTAAAAGCTATAGCATCAAATTTGAACTACTTTGTTGCATTGCTATGTGCGTAAGATGGTGTATGCTGTATGGCTTTCCAATCAATACTATAAGCATCAGGACAAACGCAAATGCCTAATAAGCCAGGTCCAGTATGTGCTCCAATCACAGGCCCAATTTCGCCCGTTACGAAACGATTGATATTATGAAACTGTTTTCTCATTAATTTCTCTAAGCGAGCTATATCGGGTTCTGATTGAATATGCATCACCGCAATTTGCACAGGTGTGTTTGTATCAGGAATACTTTCTTGAGCGATGTTAATAAGCCTTTTAATTGCTTTAGTGCGAGTGCGAACTTTTGCTTGGGGTTTGAGTACACCTTCATCGATGGTCAGGATAGGTTTAAATTTAAGCAGTCCTCCAATGAATGCAGAAACGGCTCCGATTCTGCCTCCTTTATACAAGTATTCTAGTGTATCTACCATGAAGTAAACGTGCATATCTTGTCGCATTTGTTCTAGGCGTGCCATGATTTCAGGCATGGAATGTCCCGTATCAGCCATATCAACTGCCGTTGCAACCATCAAACCAAGCCCAAGTGCGGTTGACTTGCTATCAAAGACTGTAATTTTAGCTTTAGGGAGCATGTCAGCTGCAGTTTTGGCTGAATTAAATGTGCCACTCAAACCGCTAGAAATGGTTAAAACTAATACTTCATCGTTGTCATTGTTCAAGATTTCCTCATACTTGAGCTTAAACTCCCCAACTGGAGGTTGTGATGTTTTGGGAAATACAGACTCTGTAGCGAGCTTTTCATAAAAAGTGTCATTAGAAATACCAATTCCTTCATCATAAACCTCATTTCCAAAACGCACTTTGAGTGGAACAACTTCGATGTTGTGACTGGTAATAAATTCGGTAGGTAAATAAGTAGTTGAATCAGTTATAACTTTTATCATCATCTTCCTTCTTGTTTTTAATCAAGTAAAAATAAAATAACAGCCCCTCCCCACTAGTCATCTCCAAGATGGAGAGGGGTTAGTATTGGAATGAGGGGCGAACCGCTAGACCAAACTTGTATTTGATGCAGCTTACTAGGGTAAACAAAGAAATGAATAAAAAGTTTCGCTTTTATGACAATTTGGTTTTCATCTCATCACCCCATAAAGGCTACATGTTGCCAATTTATCAATTATGAGGTGCTAATTTTTATTTTGCTCATTTTAGAGTAAAATTGAGATAATATTTTTAAGCATCGTAGTCGCAATTTCTCATTGCGAGGCTCGTGATTAGAAATCACGGCTACTTAACATAAAAAGAAAAATGGAGAAAGCTAATGAAATTCAAAACAATTATAGAGCCATTTCGTATCAAATCCGTTGAACCAATTCGCCCTAGAACGCGTGCTGAACGTGAAGTCGCTTTGAAAAATGCTGGTTACAACCTTTTTTCAGTTAGGGCAGATGATGTCTTAATTGATTTATTGACTGATTCGGGAACGGGAGCCATGTCATCTCAACAATGGTCGGGCATGATGAAAGGTGATGAGTCCTATGCTGGAGGTAACTCGTTTTATCACTTTGAGGCAGCTGTTAAAAAAATCACAAATTTTAAGCATATCATTCCGACTCATCAAGGACGAGCCGCCGAACGGATTTTATTCCGCTCTATTCTTGAATCAGGTGATATTGTCCCCAATAATACTCATTTTGATACCACGCGAGGAAATGTGGAATATCGTCAAGCAACCGCTTTAGACATTCCTATCGCAGAAGGTCGCCAGCCACAAACTTATCATCCCTTTAAGGGAAATATTGACTTAAACTCCCTTGAGTATATTATTACCGAAAATAAAGAGCGTGTTCCGTTAGCTATGGTAACTGTTACAAATAATTCAGGAGGGGGACAACCTGTTAGCATGAGTAATATCCGTCAGGCAAGTGAAATTTGTCATAAGCATGGTATTCCTTTCTTTTTGGATGCTTGTCGTTTTGCCGAAAACAGTTGGTTTATCAAAATGCGTGAAGATGGCTATCGAGATAAACAACCTATTGAAATTGCTCAAGAGATGTTTAGTTATGCCGATGGCTGTACCATGAGTGCTAAAAAAGATGGCATGGTAAATATCGGTGGATTTTTAGCTCTAAATGATGATAAACTGGCAGAAAAATGTAGAAATTTGCTTATCTTAACAGAGGGCTTCCCCACTTATGGTGGTTTAGCAGGCTATGATTTGGAAGCGATTGCTGTAGGGTTGCTTGAGGCATTGGATGAACATTACCTACATTATCGAATTAGAACAGCGGAATATTTGGGAGAAATTCTAAATCGAGAAGGCATACCGATTATCAATCCGCCTGGTGGACATGCCATTTATATCGATGCTAAAACTATGTTACCACATATTCCACAAAGTGAGTATCCTGCTTGGGCATTGTCATTGGTATTGTACTTGGAAGGAGGTGTTCGTTCTGTAGAAATTGGTTCGGTGATGTTTGGGTTGCAACCTGATGGAACTGAAAAACCTTCTGAGATGGAACTCGTACGCTTAGCCTTTCCGCGCAGAGTATATACTCAAAGCCATTTTGACTATGTCGCAGAAGTGCTAGTCCATGTGAATAAGATAAAAGAACATATTCGTGGTGTACGTATTGTGAAATCACCCGATGTCTTACGTCACTTTTCAGCTCGCTTGGAACCTGCTCATGGTCATTTGATTAAATCTATTGTTAAGTGATAACAATATCAAGAATTTGGGATAACTATCCACAGTACCTTCATTTGACCAAACATAGTATTGGATATACAATGATGTTATTATATTTTCGGATATATTCCATAATATCAATACATTGCAAATAACAAAGGAACAATAATGAACGTTCAAATAACAAGCAAGCTCCCTCATGTAGGAACGTCTATTTTTTCGGTTATGTCTCGACTTGCAGTGGAACATAAGGCAATTAACTTATCACAAGGTTTTCCTGATTTTGATGTTCCCCAGACACTTCGTGAGCGAGTGAGCCATTACATGAATGAAGGATTTAATCAATACGCTCCGACGGTTGGTATTCCATACCTACGTGAGCAGGTTGCTTTGAAGATTGCCAAATTATACAATCGTAATGTATCATCTGAACACGAGGTTACCATTACATGCGGGGCTACGGCGGCATTGTATACCACCATCAATACAGTGGTCAATCCTGGTGACGAAGTAATTCTTTTCGACCCAGCTTATGACTCATACAGACCTGTAGTTGAAGTGAATGGTGGCAAAACCGTTCATATTCCCATGCTTCCGCCCGATAATGCCACCGATTGGGACAAAGTACGCGACAATATATCCGACAAAACTCGCCTGATAATCATCAATACACCACATAATCCGACGGGTAGCCTACTATCTAAAGGTGATGTGGATACGTTGGCTGAAATAGTGCGGGATACAAATATTTTGCTTTTGTCGGATGAAGTTTATGAACATGTTGTCTTTGATGGGCTTTCACATCATAGCATGCTGTGTCATGATGAACTGGCAGAACGGTCTTTTGTCGTTTCATCTTTTGGCAAAACATACCATGCTACAGGTTGGAAATTAGGCTATTGTGTTGCCCCCAAACATTTAAGCCAAGAATTTCGGAAAATACATCAGTTTGTAACTTTTAGCGTAGTTACACCTATTCAATATGCTTATGCTGACTACATGGAAAATCATCCTGAACACTATCTTAATCTACCCCAATTTTATCAGCACAAACGTGACCATTTTTGTAATCTACTGAAAGACTCTCGATTTAGTCTTACACCTGCAAAAGGTACTTTTTTCCAACTGGTAGATTACAGTCACATCAGCGGCAAAAATGATGAAGATTTTGCTCGTTATCTCACATGCGAGGTCGGCGTGGCATGTATTCCCGTGTCAGTCTTTTATGATGAGAAACCAGATAGTCATATCATTCGTTTTTGTTTTGCTAAAGATAATAGTACCTTACAAAAGGCGGCAGAGATATTATGCAAGATTTAAAAGTTACTCTAGTACAAACAGATACCTTATGGCAAAATCCCAAACGAAATCGGGACATGCTTAGTCGGACTATTGATAAATTGAACGACCCTACTGATTTGGTTGTTCTTCCTGAAATGTTCAGCACTGGCTTCACGATAGATTCGGTTGCCAACGCTGAAAGCATGGACGGCGATTCTATCAAGTGGATGCATGAGACGGCTTCAAAATATGATGTTGTCATATCAGGCAGTCTCATTATCAAAGAGCAAGAACGTTATTATAATCGTTTTATTTGGATGCCGCCCGATGGCAAGTATATTAGTTATGATAAACGCCATTTGTTTCGCATGGCAAATGAGCATGAGCATTATGTTGCTGGCAGAAAACGTGTGGTGGTAACGCTAAATGGTTGGCGAATAAGTCCAATGGTTTGTTACGATTTACGTTTTCCCGTTTGGTGTCGCAATAATAATGATGATGATGACTATTATGATGTCTTAATTTTTGTGGCAAATTGGCCCGCGAAACGGCGATATGCTTGGCAAACTTTGCTTAAGGCTCGTGCCATTGAAAATCTCTGTTATGTGGTAGGGGTCAATCGCGTCGGAAGAGATGAGAATAATTTGGATTATGCGGGTGATAGTGTTGCTATTAATTTTTTAGGCGAAGTGCTTGCCACATGTGAAAATGAGACACGGCTGACTACGGTTAATTTTAATTATGAACAATTGAAAAATTATCGCCATGACTTTCCTGCTCATAAAGATGCAGACCAGTTCACATTGCGTGGCAAGATTGTTGTAGGATCATATGATGTTGTGTTGTTTGCTTAGTATTAAAAGCTAACCGTTCACCCAAGGGCTGTTTAATGCTAACAAAAAACATGGCTTGGGGTATTTATGGAGCATCAAATCGCTTTCTTTTTCATGTCAAAGCAAGCTTTGAACATCCCCCAATAGTAGGGGCGTACGTACCCCAATAGAGGGGCGTACGTACCCCAATAGTAGGAGCGTACGGCCGTACGCCCCTACAACTAGCATTAAACAGCCCTCTCTGTGGTGGGGTTTACTAACGAGAGGAAGTTAATCTTCATGAGAATGTCTGTGATGAATATCTGGCAAATGTGGATGGGTATGAGAAATAGGTTCATGCTCATGCCAGTGAGTATGTGAGGATGCATCATCTTCCTCATTGTGTTCATGTTGGTGATGACTATCATTATGGTTATGCCAATATTTGTGCATCATTCGTTCATGAGCATGCAAATGACTGTGCTGGTCTCAAAAAAATGACTGTAAAAATCGTAACATCAACAAAGGAATTTGAAAACCATGAACAAAAATAACCTTTATACCTTAACCATTGAAGAAGCTCAAATAAAATCAAACAACGGTGATATTACATCTGTTGAGTTGACCCAAAGTGTTTTAGATAGAGTGATGTCCGTTGAACATGCTGTAAATGGATACATCAGCACTCAACCTGAACTCGCTCTACAAATGGCACAAGAAGCCGATAAACGACGAGCCTCTGGCGAAAATACACCGCTACTTGGTATCCCAATTGCAATCAAAGATTCCATTGTTACTAAAAATGTAACCACAACATCTGGCTCAAAAATACTGGAGAATTTCGTTCCACCTTATGATGCCACTGTGGTTAAAAAATTGCGTGAAGCAGGAGCCGTTTTCATCGGCAAAACAAACACTGATGAATTTACTATGGGGTCGTCTACTGAATTTTCAGCGTTTGGAACAACTCATAATCCATGGAACTTAGATTGTGTACCTGGTGGAAGTAGCGGTGGCAGTGCGGCAGTTGTTTCTGCTCAAGAAGCATTAGGGGCATTGGGAACTGATACAGGTGGTAGCATTCGTCAACCCGCTTCATTTTGTGGAATTGTTGGTTTAAAACCAACTTATGGACGCGTTAGTCGTTATGGCTTGATTGCACATGGCTCATCACTTGACCAAATCGGACCCTTAACTAGAACGGTCATGGATTCTGCCATCTTACTACAG
This sequence comes from Anaerolineaceae bacterium 4572_78, assembly GCA_002084875.1. Lineage (GTDB taxonomy): Bacteria > Chloroflexota > Anaerolineae > 4572-78 > 4572-78 > 4572-78. Next base: position 49,693 of record NBMH01000023.1, read on the forward strand.
GTAATCGCTGGACATGATTTTCTCGATTCGACCACATTGAATTCTCCCGTCCCCGATTATCTATCTAAACTTAAGGCAAGAAGTTTTGACGGGATAAAAATCGGGGTTCCCAAAGAGTATTTTATTGAGGGAAATTTAACATCGGGTGTTGACAGTGCCATTCGAGAGGCTCTTAAACATGTTGAAAGCATGGGAGCTACATTGATTGATGTTTCATTGCCACACACCAAATATGCAATACCGACCTA
>NBMH01000180.1 GCA_002084875.1 Anaerolineaceae bacterium 4572_78
GAGGCTGTTTCCATGTCTATATAGTAAGCCAACTCTTGATATAGCAGATTATTTTTGAAATGTTCAAAATTTTGTAATTGCCTCGCTATTTCATCATTTTCCTTACGAAATACCTCAAGTGCATGTTGTGTTTCTACCCGTTTTTCATTTGACTGTTGTATCTCATGTTCATGTTTTTTTGTCATTGTATCCATATCGTTTTCATATATTTCTTTTTTCTCTTCGAATTCAGGGAGATGGTCAATAAAGTCACGTTTGGCGATTTTATACTCAGCCACAATATTCATTTTTAAGGCATGTATTTCAGTTAATTCTTTTGTGATTTTTGCAATTTCCTTATCTAACATGGCGATTAGTGAATCATCCAAACCTTTCCCATGTAATTCATGCTGTTTTTGCTGCTCAATGTCTTTTTTTTCTGATTCAGCTTTTTCATTATTTTCATGTAAGGATTGTTTCAAACCTTTTATTCTTACTTCAAATGCTTGCTTTAGTTTAGACACAGCTTGATGCTTTGCTTTTTCTCTGTCTGACTTTTTCTGAGCATATTCATTTCTAATATCTATTCCCGCTTGTTTAATTATTCGTAACTGTTCTTTTTTGGTAACAATTTTAGGGTGAATTTCAGCAAGGGCTTTATTTTTAGTATCAATTGCTTGTTGGTTATAATCATCATGGTCAAATTCGAGTTTTTGGATACGCCGTTTAGCCTGAGATATTTCATAATCTAATGTTTTTCTTCCCTTTTGTTGCAACTTTATTTTTTTGTTAAACTTTTGTGAAATCCCCTTCTTTCTACGAAGGTACTCAGTTTTGATTGTTTCTATATTGGGTTTTAAGGCATCGCTAAACAAAATATCTTCATGGCATACTTTGCCAATAGTGTTTGCCCAATCAGGATAATGCTGATTTAGAAAGTCATAGAATGAGTTTTCAAATGACTGGAGTTTTATAACAATGTCATTATGTTGTTTTTTTGATTTCTTTCTTTGCCGTTCAATTTCTTGACGTTGGTTTTCATAACCATGCTGTAATTTGGTTTGCTCATGTTGTGCATTGTTTTGGAGAGTTTCAATTTCTTTTTTACATAATGTAATTTGATGGGTTTTTTCACTAATACCATCTTGTAATGTTTTTAATTTGGTTTCAATTGCTTTAAGTTCTTGTTCAAAATAACGTGTGTTTTTGATTTTATCACGTTTCTGTTCCAATGAACGAATATCATCTTGAATGGTATCACGTTTTTTACGATTTTCTTCTAGGTAATGGTATTCCCTTTTATTCAGGTTTTCTATAAATCCCTGATAAGTTTCGACAATATGATTTTGTTCTTCAAAATATTTTCCTTTTGCCTGATTGATTTGGTTATTAATTGCATTTTCAGTTTTTCGTCGTTTGTTCTCAATCTGATTGAAAAGTATTTGATACTTTTGTTCTATACTATCAAATTGTGCCAGTAATGTCCGTTTTCTATCTTGTTTATTTTGCAATGCAATCTGCCAAGACTCCTCTTTATCCACACGTTCTAAAATTGCCGTAATATTTTGGACATGATAATAACGCTTTTTTTGGTTGGCTTGGGCAATATTATTTTCTAAAATCGTAATTTGTTTTTTCAATACTTCAAATTTGGCATTAAAATCTTTTTTGACATGTTCAATATTTTCAACCAGTTTTTCTTCTTCTTCAACATGCGTTTTAATATCATGAGCCACACTTAATTTTCTGTCACGTTTTGTTTGTAAAGCTCCGCCTAACAATTGAGCGGTCTCAATTTTTTCTTGTTCCAATCGTAAGAGTGTATTCGTTTTTATAAGCCTCTTCTCCTGTTTGATATTCCCCTTCATTCAAGGAATTAATAATAGTTGTTTTGATGGCACTTGATTGTAATTTAGCATTGAGAAAAATATTACTAATTGTTTTAGGAATATTATGGTACATATTGTATTCAAGTAGCAGTATGATTCTGAACGAATTCTCTTTATTACATTATCAGGTGTTAGTGATTGATAGCCTTTTGTTGCTTCTGTCATAAAAAATGATTGTTCGTAGGGTGATTCAATAAAGCGATAACAAAGTCTTCCATGCTCTTTATACAACCATACTAAGAATTTTGCCTCATTAGATACCACTTCATAAATAATATGTGAATTGGTATGCTTAAAATAATATTCTTGAAATTGGTCTTTGTTTGAAGCAGTGGAAATACCCAGTTTTTGTGTATCCGCATTATAGAAAAACAAAACTGCTCGTAGAACTGTGCTTTTACCAACACCTTGATCACCGATAAAATGGACATTACCATCTAAGCGAATTTCGGTATAGTTGATATGAGCACTTTGGATAAAAATAATTTTATTCAGATATCGCATCTTTAGTACCTTCTTCTATGTTGATAGATATTACCAAATCCTCAAGATAATTGATTAATCCGTCCAATTTTTCCTTGAGTACATGGTTGATGTTGCACTGTACTGAAATCTGAGAAGCTGAAAATATTGTTCCCTGCATAAAGAGTAAATTACTACTTCTACCATACGCTTTCAAAAAATCTAAAATATCAATCCATTTGTATGCCTGTTTAATTTTTCTTTCAATATCACTTTTTTCTTCTTTTTGACTAAGGTAATAATAACCCTTCCCTTCTTCTAAAGACAAGTTAAGCATAGAAAAATATTCACACAATGTTTCATAATTATTTCCATCATCAATGATGCGAAACCAATTTCGCATGGTTTCATCACGACTATCTTCACTGATGAAATGCCCTTTTCGCAAAAAATCAAAAATATCATCTGTGTGTTCGGGTGGAATATTCATATTATTTTTCCTTCGGTTGAATAATCATATATTCAATATCATCATGCCATTTGAATTTATCCGTAAAAAATAATTCATCACTATAAAGGTTGGCAATTTGGCAAAATATAGTAACCCGTTTATTCACGTCAATGGCTTGCTCAAACTCATAGTGAATGATAAACTCAAATAGGTCGCCGCCCCGTGCCAAAAATTGGTGCTTTAAATTATTTAAATTAGGGATATAGCGGTATTTCTCACGAGTATCAAAATACGCATTATCAATTGGCTCCGTTTTTGTAGCTGTACTGAGAACACTTCTTTGTTCTTTCTTAGCAACTTTTATAATTATAGAAGTTGCATCATCGGTTAGCAAATAAGAGAGTGATAAATTCGTTGTAACCTCAAACCTGCTTTGGAAGAAAAAAGATGATTCATTGTGTACCACATGCTCAAAATCACTTTTTTCCTGTAGTACAAATTGATCTTTTAAGCGTTTTACATCCTGAATATGTTTATCAATCTTCTCTTGTTGCAGAATATCATTCAGAAATTCAATAATTTTTTGAGTAATACTGATGAGGTTTGTTCGTGCAGTATCCAAATCAGTTCTTAAATTAAGACAGATTTTTTGCAGGTCATGGTCATTAGCCACTTTTGAAAAATAATCCCAATCTGAACTTTTGAGTAACTTTTGAATATCTCCAATCAGTTGGTCAATATCATCTCGTTTTTTGTCATAATTTTCCAGTACTTGTTTTTTGATACGGTAATTGGATTCAGTAACATACATATTTTCAATGCTACGCCGCATGACTTTGATATTACTCAAAATATTTTTTCCAACATTATTCAATTCTTTTCTTACCTTAAACAAATATTTAAATCGCTTCTCTTTATTATTTTCTAAAAGATATAAAGCTATATTTTCTTCAATATTCTGAACTAAATCATGAATATAGCCAACGGTAATCTCCTCTGAGGTATCAGTAAATTTTTCCAAGAAGGTTAAAATATCTTCATGCAATTCGATACCATTTCCCAAACGAACCAAAATATTTTTGTTGATTAATGTTTCTATTTTGTCTTCGTCATTATCCATATAACTCAATAAATTGTCATAATGAACAACAATTCTTCTTTTACTGAAAAGAAATCCGATAAGATTACGATTTTGGTAAAGTGTCTCAATGAGTTCTTTAATAGAGTGAAATACAAACATTATGCTATTCCTTTAAAAATCAGTTGCTTTTAGGTAAAGTAAATTTCACAGTCGTACCATGCCCAAACTCCGACTCAATCCAAATTTTACCGCCATGTTTTTCAATCATTTCGTTGCATATAATCAAGCCAAGTCACGTGCCTGATTCATACCCGCCCCACTTCTAGTGGGGGGTTGTTGACAATTTTCCTTAAATATTAAATCTTTTTATGAAATCATAATACACCCAAACCACACACATGGCAATTTCGACGCGGTTTTAGTTTTTTCATGCGAATTACAGTAGTAGCATCACAGCAATCAATTTAGATTCATGGAGCGACAAAGCTACTTTTGCACCACTGCAATTTCCGACTCGGTCAAGCCATATAACTGATATACGATATGGTCAATTAACTGGTCTGTCATGATGATTTTTTGGACACATTGGCGATAATCGGGGGCATAATCTCGATAAATTGCCACCACATGGCTAAATCGTATTTTTTTATCAAGTAGACGGATGAAGGCTTTAAATGTTTTTTCGTTCCATGCCAAGGTGTTATCAAGTTTGCATGTAGCATGACTTTTTGCATTAATAAATTGCTGAAAAACGGTCTTTTTTGCCAAAGTACTTTTCCGTTTTCCTTTGTTACGCAACACTTTGAATGTAGATTCATTAACCATGCCTTCCATGTCCAACCAAAAATTTTCCGCTATTTGTTGTTTTTCCTTATTCAATGTCATCATCTGTTCGGCAAGATATGCCAGCATGTCATGAATAACATCTGTTTGGTCGGCTTGCAAGCGAGCATCAATAAATGTGAACATGGCACTTTCATGGAAATTAAATTTTTCCAAAAAGTCAAAATTCTCAAGCATGTCATGGTAAATCGCCTGCCCCGATTCAAGAATGGTATGGCGGATTTCGGCAGGCGTGGTGAAGTTGATTTTTGGTATGGAAATAAATCCACTATATGGGGCATCCATAACTCTTGAAGTTTCGGTGGTATCACTAAATATCACTTTTTGGATAAAAAATGACGGCAAAGGCGTATTGATAATTGCAGTTACTGCACGAATATCATACATGCTAGACTCTTGAATAGTTACATTAACCAGTTTTTCAGTGGTGATTAATTCCCCCAAATCGTAATTGCATATAAGCCGATTCCCTCGCATGACTTTGAAAAATATACGAGGATTTTTTATTTTTCGGATTTTATTTTGCCATTTCGGATTTGATAAATCAACATGCCACATTTTATCAATTTGATAACGCTTAACCACGGGAACACTTTCTACAAATTGGTCATGTCCTGATTTAAGTTTCTTTTTTTGAGCATCAGAAATGTACAATCCACGAAATGTATTTTCAGAAATATCATGCAAACGAATACTTTTATCTCGAATTTTTTGCAAAATTTGTAAGTCGGTATTGTCAAGTTCTGTGAAAATAATAAAGCCATTTTCTCGTACATATTCAAAAAATAAGTTTCCCTTATGGACTAATTTTTTTTCTTCGACATAACGACGAAGCGGTTCAAATCTATCAATACGAGGGCGAATTTTGGTATTAACATGTAAACTGGTGATAATAATTAGCTCTTCATAATTGGCATCAGCAAATGCTATCCCCACATCGCACACATTTTGCAATACAGAACGATTAATCAACCAATCTCGAATAGCATGCCAGCTACTATAAAATGCCAATGCTTTTGGAATAATCATGCCAATCATGTACTTTCCCAATAGCATGCTTTTTTCAAACATAAATTCGGCGGTATCTTTGCTACCTGTGCATGTATAAAATTGTTTGATGTAGGTTTTATCATGGGGGCTGAGTTTTGCTCCATAAGGCGGATTTCCAATCACCGCATCAAAGCCAGCATTTTCCAACGGTTGCCCATGTTTATCAAAAAAGGCTTCGGGAAATTCTAATTGCCAATGAAAGAAATCATGCTTGCGTCCCATGTTTAGTTGATTTGAATCCATGATATTTTTAATGGAGGCATGCTCAAAAAAAGCATGTGGTGTATCCAACAATTGCATGGATTCGTCAAAATCATTCACCGAAAATGTGTTTTCAAAATAGGCACTAATCCACATGTCAGCAAGGGCGATAAATGGTTTTTTGACAATTTGCAATTGACGATAAGTCGAATCTTTTTGAAGGACATCATCATAAGTGTCGCTTGTTTGGTTCATAATTTGGTGAATTTGTTTGAGCATGGTGGGCAGTTGTTTGCTCAAGCGGCTGTCGAATAAAGTACTAACATGTTTTTGACGTTGTGCCAATTCCTTTTTAGAAAATAACATGGGCGGAGCATTTTTTAGATTTATCAGATTTGCCCCAATCAATGAATCGCCATGTCGTAAATGGTGGTCAAGAAAATTAAGCGGTTTGTCATGGGCAATCGTTGAAATCCACAGACTCAATTTTGCAAGTTCGACAGCGAGGGCGTTTTTATCCACGCCATAAAGACAATTTTCAACTACACGCCGCTTCCATGCCATCATTTCGCTATCAAAATTATCATCAATCGCCATGTATGGGTCGGTAACTATTGCCATTGTCAGATAATCGGCGGCGGCAACCAAAAAATGACCACTACCCATGGCGGGGTCGAGGATTTTTAATGCAAGTACATGCTCTCCAAAAGATTGCTCAATGGCATGGCGTTCCGCATCAGTTTGAGCAGTTTTGCATGCCCGTTTCACTTTCTGTCGAATTTGCTCAATCAAAGGGTCAAGCGTATTTTCGACGATATACTGCACGATATATTCAGGCGTATAGTATGAACCTGTCGCTTTGCGCTCCCCTTTATCAGTGATTAACTCGATAGTTTTTTCTCGATTTTCATCCGACAATGAAGGGATAAATTGCGGTTGATATTCCAATAATCCTTCATAAATTGAACCGAGTTGTCGCACCCCTAAAGCAGCATAATCCACATTTTGCGGTTTATCATCAAATATACGTTGTCGCAACAAGCGAATTGCTTTGACAAATGCTTTATCGCCCACATATTTTTCCACAAAAAAGACATGCTGTTCAGAATCAAACAGACCTCCATTATAACGAGGTATTTTTAATTCGGCATTGAGGTAGGGATTAGTGCCATTGATAAGTTTTTTTGCTTTCGGCATATAAAATGAAAAGCAGGCGATACAGAAGATAAAGGCTATTTTCATAAATGGCATGCAAATCGGATTCATCCAAATTATTTTGGCGAATATCCCAAAATCCTTGCATGAGCGTTACGAGGGCATGGTAGGCATTTTCTCGCAAATCCTGTTCAACACCAATCGCATAATCATGGCTTCCTGTTAAGACCGTTTCCAGTAAAACATGCCCCTGTGGATTTGGCGTAAAAGCGGATTGATGAAAAAAAGCGTAGAAATAACGGAATGATTTGGCATTATTGGCATTAAGCAATTCGGTTAAATTGACCTCATAAAAGGTAGTCAATTTTTGGCTGGAATTGGCATGGACGAGTCGCCATATTTTGCCGTTGCTGATAATACCCCATTTGAGATTACTTGCCTGCAAATAGTAATCAATTTGCCACATGGGATTTTGGGCGGAAAAGTGGGGGTCGCCATGACGCAATTTTTTGCTTAGAGGGATGTCCCATTTTTTCACTTCCCCAATTGCCAGTGCATGTTTTTCGTAATTGTCAGTGGTGATTTCATGCAGGGCAGTTTGGCGAGCTGTTTCATTGGCAAAAAACATGTAATCGGGGCGTTTGGTATGGTCATCTTGCAAGCCTTGAATCGGTGCTTGACTTTCAAAGACATGCCCCAATTTGCTCAAAATAGGACGAAACCAATGGCGTTCTAATTGCTCTTCGCTATAGGCGGCAAGGTTATTTTTTTCTTGGTTATACAATGTATTAAGCCATGCCAAAAATTGTTTACTGCCCATGAGCGAATCTTTCCATGCATCCTGTTTGGTCAAGATGTGGTCAAGATAATAATCGGCAAAAAGTTGTTTGTTATGATATGGTTCAACGATTTTATAAAAAGGTAATTGAATTGAATTTGTCATAATCAATGTGCATCAAG
>NBMH01000181.1 GCA_002084875.1 Anaerolineaceae bacterium 4572_78
ATTGAAAATGGTATTTCTCAACCATCAGCGGCATTATTTTTACGTATGGCCGATTTTTTTGGTGTGGATGTGAATCAGTTAATGCGGGATGAGTTGGAGGTGGAATGAGAGTCCGAAAGTTGTACTTTTGGGACAAGGTATGAGGAAAAGCCCTTTCGGATTAAGGAAAGGGCTTTTTGTTTACTATTTAAATTTATAATACTTACTATGTCATGTATTAGATACAACTTCCACCATACAATATTTACAAATAGGAACGAAAAGTTTTTTCTATTACACTACAACTAACCAAAGGTGGTTGGTGTGTTACATGTATAGTTATTTTATTTTTTCCAATTGTATATTCTCCTTCTACTTTACTAACACCACCAAGAATAGGTATAACAAACCTACCAGAAGTTGCGTTTCCTGATAGTTTTCCACCATGCTTTTCAATTTTGCTTTTTACTTTTTGGTGAAAAGCACTTGGTGATTCTTTGAATGATACACTAAATTTACAAGACATTATTTCTCCTTCATTAATTTCTCATATTCTTTTTTAACCAACTCTTTACCATGTTTTCGTTCTAAGCGGCGGACTGTGAAGTGTCCATGTGCCATTCGTTGATAATGAGTGGTGAACAAAGTATTAATACCTACTCCTGCCACTGCCCCTATAATTGGCACAACTTCGACAGCTACTTTTTCTGTAACTGTTACAGCATAGCGAGCAGATACCTGGTTAATAAATTTTACCAATGCATCTACTGTTTTTTTAGTTGTTTCATTTTGAACTGTTTTCTCTAACAACTTGGGCATCCCCTCTTTTGCTAAAATTTTAGCAAACTCTTTATCAATTGTTGTGGCAGCGGTGCTAAGTGTCTTTGTTATACCTAGCAGAGTGTCCTTAGTAAGTCCTTTAGAAATTGTTGCTCTAGTTGTAAAGTATGCACTCTCAGCAGCGTCATCAGTTGTAGTGTTGCCACCAAGAGCAAATACAGTAATACATTCCATTTGAGATTCAATGTTGTTTAAATCTTCACCTTCATAGCGAGCAATAGCTGCAATAGAACGCAGCATCACCATTGTAGAAACGGGCAAATCAGCTAAGACACCTGGTAAACCAAAAAAACCACATACTCCACCTGATAGTGCTGCTAACATTATATGAAACCCATCTGCAGAGTTTTTAGATGTGTTAAGCTCATCAAGTGTAAACAAGACTGTATGTGTAGCTATTTCAATTGATTTTGTAGCACCTCTGTTAATAAGCGTTGAAGCAAATGGTACTTTGTTTAAAGTCCCTATAATAAATTCAATGGGTTTGCCAACTACATTGGAAGCTTTAATGAGAAAATTTGGATTTTCAAGTATCAAAACAGCCTGTTTCAAATTTGTTTTATCAGTTGAATTAAATCTTTTTTGTAAATAAGTAGACATAATAACTCCTTAATTAAAAATAGGTGGGTCAAGCAATAACGGAGATGGGATTTTATCAGGATGAGCCAATCGCAAAAAATGCAAGCCTACCCCTGCAATACCTAACATCAAATCAGGAAAAGTATCATTCCCGCCCGCCGTGCATGCCCAGCGTCGAGTTCGCTCAAAATGATGCCACTGCAATGTGGCTTGAACGTTTGCTTCTATTTGTAAATATGGTTCATCTAAAATCTTGGCACAACGAAGCAATAATTCAGCATTACCCGTCTTACCATGACACAAACAATCATTATCTAACATGTGAAATGTTTTCAATGTATCATCTAAAGCATAATAAACATCTTGCACTAGATTTTTGTCTTTTTTACCTAGCATTGCCCAACTTGAGATGCGACTTAAACCAATCCCGGCAGCACCACTACACCAAAAATGAGCAAATTTAGGCTCATTGGAATCTTTGCCTATCATGGTACTTCGCCAATCATACCAGTTTTGTTGTGTTGAGTCAAATTGTTGTGACTCATACGCAAATGCCTTACGACCAGCCTCAATGTATTTTTCTTCATTGGTTTGACATCCTAATATGATTAATGCCCAACCAATCCCAGCAGTTCCATGTGAAAAACCTGTTAAATTTTTTCTGGCAATAATTGGTGGATGGTGCCAACTTAAGGTATCTTTCTGATATGTACCATGTTGTAATAAATGGTCACCACATGCTTTTGCTACGTCAATACCATTGCATGGTGTGACTTTATTCAACATCAACATGATTGGAATTACCCCCGATGAACCGCATATTATGTCAAAATCTTGACTCTGGTTAAGTTGCTTTGAAATTTCTTTACCTAACTCGACACCTTTGGCAAAAAGTTCAGGCCGATTCCATAAATACCCTAAATGAACCAGGAGATAAATAATTCCTGCTATACCCTTATATGCTCCAATAAATGTTTTATCCACATGGTTTAGAGCATAATTCAAGGCATATTCAGCCGCTTGACGGAAAGAAGGATTGGGCTGAACCGAATCAAGATAAGCCAAAAATAAGCTAATTCCAGCAACACCATCATACAACGAACCATCAATATCTATTTTTGCTTTTCCTTCAAGGGAAATATCAATCGTTTTCCATGGGGCCGTATTAGAATCAATTGACATAGCATGACACAATTCCCAACCAATCTGAATCGCATAATTTACGGCTGTCCTAATGAAGTGTGGATTGTTCACCTCATTGGCAGAAAAACTGGCATGCACATATTGGTTTTGTCTTTTTTGGTCTTCTTCGGATAGACGACTAATTCGTGAAAGTGTATTTTCCAATGGGGAAATTTTAAGCAAATCAGCAAGATGATTGGCATGGTTAAAAATCAAATCCTTACTATCTGCTTTCGCAGTAAAGATGGGAATATCCAACTGCCATAATGTTGCCATTTCTAATTTTGCCAGTTTTCCTTTATCATCCCAAATCCGTAATTCGTCAAGCAACGAATAAAAAATCAGATCCACTTCTAGCGGGTCAGATAAACATTTTGGGTGTCTGACAGTATGGATTAATACCGCATACACTTGCGTGGGGCGATTGATAAAGCGAATAAATGAATTAGCAAAATGTTGACTGATTGCTTTTGCAAAAGACTGTTGATTTTGTTTAATCCATGTGTAAATCCTGTTAAATCCCTTAAGTATATCTGCTTGATAGGGTTGAGGATGGATGATTTCACCATCATGAAAAACGCGGTTTGAACCAGTGATATCCACAAATCCACCCGATTCATTTTGAACCATTAAGGCAAGTGACATGCGATTTTTTATTTGTGGTGTCGGCATGGGTGTGTGATATGATTCGCCTCCTGTATAGCCACCTAGTCTAATTAATTGTGAGTCATCCGTTGGTTCTGCTCTGGGCCAATCTAACATGCCCACTCTAAAAACGGAGTCCATGATTGTATCAGGCATTTCTTCCATGCCACGCAATCGTACATCAAGTAGCACTTCAGCATCGCAAATAAAAGCATTCCCATCAGCTACCAAAATATTTTCATGATGAATATCGCCCCCACCTAAAATATGACATAAGGCAAGATAACCACCCATTTGCTGATAAAATGTCTGTATATCAGATTCATCTTGAACATGATTGCGGTCATGCGGGATAAATTCAGCATAGCCATAGCCATGTTTATTAAGTATGCGATATGTGGCAAAGGGCATCACTTGTTTATAGGTTAAAAATTCAAGGGTATGTTGTAGTGCTAATTCGATTTGCACATCACGAGGTTTATAAACTAGTCCCTTAATCTCTCCATTGTCCAAAACGAGTTCCATAATTGCTACACTGTGACCATTGGCATGAGGGTCAGAATGTCCTAAGTTAAGCGATTTAATTTCCATGATTGACCGACCATCGAAAATAGTCGCACTAATTTCGTTCATGTCTGTGGTCAAACGTTGCAAAATTTCCTCGCCAATAATACACAGAAAATTTGTCACCTTTGCCAGCCATCGTCCCAAAACGGGAAATTTACAGTAAAAGCGGTGATAATGCTCCCAAGTGCAAAATGTTTGTTCAAAGTAAGCAATATAACCTTCTTTGTCATCTGATTTAGAAAAATTATGCTGATGGCAATACAAATTAATATCGGCTTCAACGGTTCGTGCCAAAGCCACCTCAAGGCGATTCAAAAGGTGCAATTGCATGTTCACAATAAAACGAGAATTAACACGAATACAAGTATGTGATTTAATAATGGGTGCTAATCGTTGTTGAATCAATCGTAAAAATGGTTCACAGGTTTTAGCAAAGCGACCGTAATAAATTTCATCATCATTCCAAATAATATTAGCAAAATCAGTTTGGGGTAGATTTAATGTTTTCAAGGCAGATTGGTATGTATCTAACCAATCTGCATGCTGATTTAAGAAAATTGCTTGAGCAGATTCAGGCAATTTTGCTAAATCAAGTGTATACTGCTTATAATTTTGCAACATTTCTAGTAATGCCGTTTTAGACAAAGCGGGGTATTCTGTTTCATGAATAACATGTTCCTTAAATAAAAACATTGCCAATTTACCTGTTATTTTATTCAAAGTCCAATGGTCAAATTTACTTAATGTGACATCGGGTAAAGGAATTTTGTTTTGACGAAGTTCATGCAAAATCGCCAAACGTTCATTTAGATTGCTGGCTTGGCTGGCAAATTGAATTAAATCATTTTTGGTAAGCATAATCACCTCTATGTAAATGAGTGTTACTACATTAAGTGAGTAACACCCATTTATCCTAAATTAGTTAGAATGAACAACTGTTACATTTCACAGTGAATCCATCAGTACATGAACATCTACAACTTTGAGAACCACCACTGGTACACTTATCGCTGATTATCTCAACAAAGAACATGCTTTGTTTTTCTACCCGCCTGGGTAATTCACCCTCAAATCCGAAGGATTCGGGATTTGCCAACAATTCATCATAAAAATCAGAGTCAATAATTTTAGCTAAAGAACCTTTTGGGATTACCTTACAAAAAATATAATTAGTTATAATTTTATTACTTCATAGACCTCTTAGTGGTACCATCACATACAAGCGTTATTCCAACAGTGCATGTAGTTACACACTTGCGAGTCATAGATTTATCACTAATTATTTCAACAAAGAACATGCTTTGTTTTTCTACCCGCCTGGGTAATTCACCCTCAAATCCGAAGGATTCGGGATTTGCCAACAATTCATCATAAAAATCAGAGTCAATAGTTGCAATAACAAATGCACTTTCGGCTACACAAGCAGCAACAGTTGCAGCGACTGTCGGAGCAAGTGCTCCTGCAGCACCTCCAGCAACTACACCATATGCACCACCTTCTACACCATCTTTGTGGTATGCACTACCGAGTGTGCCAGTGACAATTGTTAAAGCAGAGCCTGCTGTATTCTTTGGATTAAGTTCTACTTTATTAATTTTACTCATTTCCAACTCCTAATTAACACGAAAAAACATAAAAATACATAGTACCAATGCTTCCGCCAATGGTATAAACCCATGTCCTAATCTCACAAAAAAACTTGACCAACCTGCTTAAATCAACTAAAATATAATGAACACAAAAAATTATCTTTGTATTTAGGTAAACAATACAATGCTAGAACAAACAATTACAATAACCTTGCCCAATACGGTGTATGATCGCATTAGAGAAACAGCAACAATTACAACCATGTCCTTTGAGTCAGTTCTTAGGCAATTTCTAAAACATGCCCTGCCCAAATTGGAAGATGATTTACCACCTGATGCACGAGCAATGTTATTAAAATTGCCCTTACATAGTAACGATGCATTATGGAAAATTGCCCGCTGTTCATTTGATGAAGACAAGCAAATAGAAATTGAACTGTTAGCAGAGTTACAAAAGCATCAAGACCTAACCCATGATGAGCAAACCAAATTAAACCAATTGATGCATGAAGCTCAAAGCTTTATGCTTTACAAAGCAGAAGCATGTCGGCTCCTTGCTTGGCGAGGCTACCCTGTTTTTTCATCACCTACCACTATTTATCATGAGCGTACCTAAAAAACTGCGTCAATTAGTTTCTGAACGAGATAAACATAGGTGTGCTTATTGCTTAACCACAGAACAAAATTGCGGATTACGTATGCACATTGACCACATTATTCCTACGTTCGCAGGTGGCAAAACCAATTTAGATAACTTATGTTTGGCTTGCTTTTCTTGCAATGTGTATAAAGGTGCCAAACAAACAGGAATTGACCCATATACAAATAAGACAATTGCTATATTTCAGCCCTTAAAACAAAAATGGTCAGATCATTTTACATGGGATGAAAACAAAACAAAAATTATTGGTTTGACTGCTTGTGGTAGAGCTACTGTTCAATTATTAAAACTAAATAATTCCACAGTAGTTAAAGCTCGCCGTCGTTGGGTAAGTGCTGGATGGCATCCACCAAACGAATAATGATTTGTTTTAAGACTTTCAGGATGCGGCAGATATTGAAAACCCTACCCCTTAACAGCCATAACTCCCCACACCCGCACAGTACACCTAGACCGAGCATCGCACCAGGCATGAAACCTAATACGACCGTCATGAGGGTTATCGCTTTTCCAAACTATTAGCATTGACGGAATTGATTTGGATTTGTGGCATAAAACGCTCCTTTGTCGATTCTAAATTCAATTTTTCCAAAAAGTTGAATTTATAGTAAAAATTTGCCTACATAACTAACTTACCTTAAAATAAACCGATGAACATTTTAGCATGAGTGCTTAGGCAAAAGATTGTTTTAAGGAGATTTATTTT
>NBMH01000182.1 GCA_002084875.1 Anaerolineaceae bacterium 4572_78
GGATTACTATCAAAGACAACATTACCAAACGCATCATAATCAATACGTTGTACAATATCATCGGTATCAAGATTAATTATCAAACGTGGACTACCCAAATGATCACTGAAAATACGATAAATACTACCAGCCTTAATAATATAATCAGGCACATTAGCTTTGGAGCCATACACAAACCGAGCCACCAAAGTACCATTTCCATCAAACTCCGCAACTGGATTAAGACTACCTTGATACAAAAAGCCTTGAGTTAAAACACCATTTAGCTTTTTACCCAAACGCCGACCACTAGCATCAATCACATACTCAATCTGCCTACCATCCGGCAATTGAACTGAACGCAGATTACCCAATACATCATAATTATACTGTGTAGTAGCACCATTACTGGTTTTACTCAACAACTCACCATTATCAGTATAAGCATAGGTATTATCACCATATTGGAGTAAACGATCTTGCTCATCATAACTACCTTCAGCAATACCACCCACTACCAAATTAGCACTAAAATAATTACGGTTACCATTAGCATCATAGCTATATGCGTTATTCGCCCTAATTTATCACGAGTATAACCATTACCATACTGGGTAGCGATAATATGACTAGCAGCATCACTTGTCAATTCACCAAATTGATTGTAAGTACGTTGAGTAATAGCACCATACAATTGCGTGCCTATCAGCAGGCCATTTTGTTCATCACGAATGAGATTTAAATCTCCCGCTTTGATCAACAAACTATCAGCATCATACTGATACTCAATGCTATTTTCACCATTAATATTGGTTGCTGTTACTCGAAAATTATTATCATAAGTAACCGCCAAACTACCATTTAGCTGACCATTACCCCAAGTCACAGATAACGGCAAAGAACCATCATATTGATAACTTAACGTACCACCATCAGGTGCAGTAACAGCAGTTAGATTACCGCTTTGCTCATCATAAGCATAACTATATTGCCCATGCGGTGTATTTAGGGTGTTTAATCGTCCCTTGGTTGCATCATAAGCAAAATCAACAGCTTGACCATCAGGCCGTACAATTTTAGTTAATTGCTCATCCCGATTATAAAGATATTGCGTTTGCGGCATTACCAAACCGGCATCTGGTGGTGTATATTGGCTCTGCAAATTTTTACCATTATAGGCAAAACTATGAGCTGGACGACCGGGTGGTGTAATCGCAACAACATTGCCACCAGCATCATAACTATATAAAATTTGCCGACCATCAGTTAAAACTTGGCTAATCACTCGCCCCACTGCATCATAACTAAAACTTACTTCACGATTTAACGCATCGGTGACTTTTTCAATATTACCCTGACTATCATAGCTCAATGTTGCAGTTCTCAGATCAATACCTTCTCCAACACTAACAGTTGTTAAACGACCACGATCATCGTAACTGTATGCAGTATCAGCAAAACCAGCCACTTGTTCCTTGATAACACGGCCTTTATCATCCAATACTGAAAGACTTTGCCTACCGGTGGCACTGGTAGCAGTAATAGTTTTAGCTGTTTTATCAAACACACTAGTACTGACTCGTCCATTGACTGTGACTTTTTGCGTCAAGGTATTTAGATTTAAAGGATCATAGTCATCTGCATACGCTGGCGGATCGGTGATGGTTTCCATGCCAATTTCGGCTTTTAAGTCACTAGGCATAACAATCGCGGTCAATTTCGGCGTAGCTGATTGCATCGAACCCACCAAGCGCGTATCAGGTTCTTCCATCGTCCAGATGAAAGTCCCATCGGCATGGCTCGTCGTTCTGATGGTTTTATCACCTTCTAGTTTTTTAAGCGATTGCGTTACCGTGCCATCCGGGGCAGTATTGGTACGCTCGCGCTTACCGTTCACGGTAGCCACTTTGTACTCCGTTTTACGCCCTTCAGCAGTCATCATCGTGGTGATATGCCCTTTAGCCTCTGGCGTATCAAAGTCAGTGCGCGTGACGGTATAACCACCGTTGACGGGATTCACATTTTTTACAAATAATCCCAGAGCGTCATATTCAAAGTTATCAGCATTGCCACGCGGATCAATGTATTGCGTCAATAAGCCATCTGGCGTATAAACCAATTGATAGGTCTCATTAGCAGGATTCGTGGCTGAAGCCAGATAACCATTGGCATCCAAAGTCAACGTGGTACGTTGTCCATAAGGTGCCACAATCGCTACTGGTTTATTTTCGGCATCGCGTTCAATGGTGGTCGTATCACCATCAATATCTACAATTTCAATTAGATAGCCGCTACCGTTATAAGTAAACGTGTAAATAACGGTACCCATCAAGCTGTCCAAGGTTTGTACATGATGGCCTTTTTCAAATTGATAGAGTAATCCACCATCTTGTGAGGCAATAGTGCCATTGAATGACTGGTCGTTGTTTTCGTCGAAAGGACAATTGTCAGAAGAACGAGTGGCCCGTTTTTCAAGCTCTTCTGAATAAGGATAGAGCAAGTCTGTCAATTCAAAATCTTTGCGCCGGCGCGTGTTGTCACTTAACGAGATTAAATGAAAGGTTTTATGACTACCAAGCCATTTAGCAGGTTTAAGCCGATCATAGTGTCCACGCACGGAGAAGGTGTAATCAATAAAACCACTTTCCGTATCCCGTTGATGGGTAGCCTTCAATTCAATGGTCTTATTGACACTGACCAATAATTTATCACAATCATAAGTCTTTATGTGATGATAATAATCATTCAGTGCAAAATTGTTGGGAGTCATACTTTCCGTTATGAAATGCGGATCGTAATTGTCATTGGAACACCACTCCAGCATAACATGTTGAACTGGTGCAGTTCCCATCGTGGCCACTAAATCATTATTAACCTTTGGTGTTATTGTGAAAATGACTTCACCACCGGTTGATGCAGAAACGCAATGAGCCGAAGCATCATTCATCGGTACAGTTTCCCCATTGACTTGAATGTCTAAGGTAATCGCCGGTGTAACAAAATTATCGTTTATACCTTCACCCTTCAATTCAATAGTTCGACTACCAGACTTTTGGTCTGTTATTTGAGCAGAATAGTAATTACCATTGGAAAAACCACCTTCTCTATCTGGGGCAAAAAAATGACCAATACTTGGTGCAGCTCCTGATGGTTGAGGATTGCTAATATAAGAACTTGCACTATCCCCTTGAAAACCCCATTGATTATCCACAGACTGAGTAGAATTATCGTTAGATGGACCAGTGAAACCAAAGACATGATTTCCACTTACAGAAAAATAATTAGCTGTATCTGGACTAATCCATTGAATACTATCAGTATCAATACGAGCCGCACCAACCAACACTTTACCACACGAATTTTCTTCGGTGGTGCAATGTGTAATGCGAATATCGTTGTCAGTTAGTTCAACATATTCGTGTTCAGGTCCAGGTTTGTAGGGAGGCGAAGGTCTATCAGTGTGACTAACCTTTTTTTGGCTCCCATCACCACGATAAAGCGTATTGGTAGTTTGATCATAAGCATGATGAATGTCGAGGGTTAAGCCACCAAAGCCAGCCACTTGTGCATTCCAAACTCCGAGTAATCGAGCATATTTTTTATCATATGAAATTTCCTGCCGCGCTTTGTCACCGGAAATGGCACTGCCTGAAGACAAACCAAAACTGGAGTTTGTTCCACTCACTGGTTTTTTATAATCGCCTTTATACACATAACTTATGCGTACATCAGCATTATGTTGCCCTTGTAAACGATGACCAAAAGCATCTAAACCATCCCAGACAAAAGTGTCGGTTTTAGGCACATTGTCTTTGGGATAAATTTCCTGGATTTGTTGCCCTGCAATATTAACTTCAACCTCAATTCGTTGAATACTTGGTGGCAATGGTTCAGCTTCACTATACACTGGAATATCTAACGTATAAGCCGATTTACGCCCCGGTACTCGGCTACTTCTATAATTCAAATTAAAAGGTGTACCAACAATAGGTATGGTTTCACCTAAAACCTGATTTTCGGCTTCAATAATGCAGCCTGCTTTTTCGCAAGGGTCCTCTTCTTTATCGTCATCTTTGGTATCGCCTTCTGGGACGTTAGGCCCTGTGGCATCTTCAGGTGGACCAAAAGGCCAATTGCAATCCCAAGGTGAAAAATGTTCAATTGGTACACGCCATAGCGTTTTACCAACTTCATGGGAAACCGCAACTTGTCGTCTTTCCGCCTCGGTAACGCCTAACTCCGCTAACGCTTGTAAAGTAGCAGGTTGACCACTGCCCTCAATATCTAAAACAGCCAAACCATCATCAATACTTAATAATTTGACAATACGACCATCTTTAGACGGTATCCAGGCAGATTGTGTCCTATCATACCAACCGGTAGGCACAGAATCACCCACTGGAAAGTTTAGGAAATTATCAACATAAAGTGGCAAAGTTTGGTCAAAATTAACTTCTCTTGCCCTGGGCCGTCCTCTAGTATCAGTGGCTTGATCAACACTCAGTTCAAGGGCATAAGTATAACCGGTGCCTGGTGGTAAAGGAAAAGGCATTTGTGAGGCGACTTTCCGTTGTGAATCAGGGTCTCCTTCAGTCATACTATAGACACCTGGGTCGCCCACTGTATATTCAGTAGCCCGTACCGCTATATCATTAGACAAAGTTTGCACTGAACAGTCAGGCAATACCATCGTTGCTTGAGTGTCTTGAGGAAAGAGCAGTTTTGCGTCTTGTTCACCGGCCACTGGAGTCACGCCTCCAGCACTCTGATTAATTGGGGTTTCAGGAGAACGCAATACCAAGGCAACATCACTGACCATTGCAAAACTGCCTCGGAGAGAAGTCATTTTACGTTGAAGTGGCATATAGCCTTCTTTAGCATAATTAACTGTCAACAACTCTGCATTAACCGCAAAGCTAAATGAACCGTCAGCTTGGCTCAAAGTTTGACCATATTCAGTATGCCTATCAATTGTAACTGTGACACCTACTAACGGTTGTGCTTGAGCGTCGGTCACCTTACCACGTAGTACAACCATTTGTGATGGATCAATCACACACTCACCAACATCAGTTTGAATCGGATTTTCACCTTGGAATAGAGATTGGTTGGAGGCTACAAAATTACTAAAGATTGGCAAATCAGTAATAATTGGTTGTGAATATGGTTCTGAATCAAGTATGCTGAAATTAGCCATACCTAATGACCACTGTTCCCTGGGTGCAGACATCGGGTAAATTCCCATAAGCATACGTAA
>NBMH01000183.1 GCA_002084875.1 Anaerolineaceae bacterium 4572_78
TTTTTTCGCGCATTTTTTTGAATGCACAATCTGTAAGGAGAATGAATGATGAAAAAGCAGTGTATTAAAGTAATTCCAAGGGGATTGCTTGCTGGAGCACTTACAGCCGCAATATCCCTATTACCAGGGATAGCGGCTGCAGAGCCACAAGTTGCTGTACTATCAAACAAGAATTTGATAGTAGAGTACGGCGAAAATTAATTTAGCTTCGCTGACTTCGTGTTGCAAGTTGAAAATAACAATTAACAATTAAGTGGAGGAACAATTTTGTTTTTGTATAAACATTTAGTCCG
The DNA here is from genome assembly GCA_002084875.1 of Anaerolineaceae bacterium 4572_78. Taxonomy (GTDB): domain Bacteria; phylum Chloroflexota; class Anaerolineae; order 4572-78; family 4572-78; genus 4572-78. The sequence goes on from NBMH01000183.1 coordinate 294, forward strand.
TATGTGGATTACATCTTCGGATATTTTTGCTATCAACATTCTTAGCCGTTGTTTGGGGCTATTGTTTGTTGGGGCAACCTTGAATTTCGGAGCGATGTCTATCACGCAAGCGGCTACCAATTGCAATGCTGTTGAAGAAAATTCTGAAGTTTCAATTTCTAAAACAGAATGTGAATCTTTGTTGCTTTTTTACCACAGAACGGGTGGTATTAGTTGGGACAAAAAATTTGGTTGGCTCGAAAATAATGAGCTTTGCAGTTGGTATGGTATCGACTGTGATGAAAATGGCCATATCACTAAAATTTCTTTAAGTGGAAATAATCTCAGTGGCATGGTCCCTCATTTTGATGATTTTCCAAATTTGAAAAAACTTGATATTGACAATCATCGGCTTTGTAAACATCCCTATATGAATTACGGTGAATGGCAAAGTGAAGTTGATCAATTTTCTGACTGCGGTATAGTTGCGGCTTTTGATGTGTCACCTGATCAAGGTTGTATTGATCTAAATCCACCATCAACATTTGAAGTCATGTTGGATGCAAACCCGTCAACAAATTAGTATACAATAAGCTTACTTGTCGAATATGGTAACGAAGGAACTACAAGTGACAATACTGCACAACGAATCATCAGTGTAAAAGAATGTTTATATAGATTAACTGTCAAGATAGAAGGTGAGGGTAGTGGTATTGTTACAGACGGACAGGGTCTAAATTGTAGTAATGACAGTGTTTGTCGCGAAAGTTATAGTCTGGGTGATGTGAATTTGAATGCTCACACTGCTGATGATCATTCTGTCTTTATAGGCTGGTCTGATGCTTGTTTAGCAGAGGGAACCAATACATTATGCACTATCACTATGGATCAAAGTAAAAGTGTGAAGGCAACTTTTGGTCTGGACCAACATTCTTTGCATGTGCAGGTAAAAGATGGAAATGGTAGTTATGTTGTTAGCGAACCATTTGGTATTAACTGTACTTCTGATTCTAATTGTGAAGAATCGTATGAGCATGGTACAGAAATTACCTTAACTGCTATTCCCCAAAATAATGATAGCTTTGGTGGTTGGTCTGGCAGTGGTTGTTATGGAAAAAGTCCATGTGTTGTCACTATGGATCAAGCAAAAAATGTCACAGCAACTTTTATAGCGCCTAAAACTTTGACAGTAAAAGTTAAAGATGGTGTTGGTGGTGAAGTTGTTAGCGAAAAATTTGGTATTCACTGTACTTCTGATTGCGAAAAATCGTATGAGCATGATACAGAAGTTATCTTAACTGCTATTCCCCAAGAGCATTATAATTTTTTGGGTTGGTCTGGTTGTTCAAAGACAGAAGAAGAATTATGCACTGTCACTATGGATCAAGAGCAAAATGTGATAGCCAGTTTTGGAATTAATCAACGCCTTTTAACGGTACATGTAAATGATGGTGGTGGCAGTACTGTGACGGCTTTACCTGGGATTAACTGTCCTTCTGATTGCGAAGAATCGTATGAGTATGGTACAGAAGTTACTTTGCACCCCAATCCCAAAAATGATTATATCTTTGGTGGTTGGTCTGACGATGGTTGTTCAGAAAAAAATCCATGTGTTGTCACTATGGCTCAAGCCAAAAATGTCACAGCAACTTTTATACCGCCTAAAACTTTGACAGTAGAAGTTAAAGATGGTGTTGGTGGTATTGTGAGTAGCGAGCCGGCTGGTATTGATAATTGTATTTATAAATGTGAAAAGTCATATGAGCATGGCAAAGAAGTGATATTAACTGCCGTTCCAAATGAAGAAAGGTATAAATTTAAGTGGGAAGGTGATTGTTTGGTAACTGACAATAAATGTACGGTTACTATGGACCAAGCTCAATATGTCACGGCAAGTTTTTTTATTTCAAGCGTTTCTTTGAAAGTGATAAAAGAAGGTGAAGGCTGTACTGTTAATGCACCTGGTATTTCCTGTGGTACTGACTGCGACGAGCCATATCCAGTTGGTGATCTTGTCACTTTAAATGCCAATTCAGATTCTCATCACTTTGTAGTTTGGGGGGAGGATGGTAAAGATTGTTCTGGAAATAGTTGCGCAGTCACTATGGAACAGAGTAAAACAGTGACGGCTACTTGTAGACTCAAAGACTATACCCTTACCGTCAACAATGCCAATATAGATGACATAGGTATGGGTACTATTACTGATACTACTGATATTGATGACGGAAATAATTTTCAGTGTAGTAAGAGGAACTGTTCAGAAACATATTCCGCTAAAGAGGTATGTTTAACTGCAAAACCAGACGCAAATTCTGTTTTTATAAACTGGAATGGTACCAATTGTAGTGGTCCTAACAACTGTTGTTTTAAAATGGACCAGGATAAGACTATTACTGCTAATTGGAAAAAGATTCCGCCTTGTACTTATAAGTTGACTCATACGACGAGTAGGAATTTTGAAGCAGTTGGTGGTGAAGGTAATGTGATTGTTAAAGCAGAATCACAACATGCTCAACAGTGTTCTTGGGAAGTAGAAGAGGATTGTGAGTGGCTAGAAACACGTAAAGAAGATGACGCACTTCATTATCCGGTAGAAGGTAATCCTAACTTAAATAGTCGTGTTTGTGAATTGACTATAAAAGGAGATGCTTCAACTGAAATTAAGTTTATTGTCACTCAAAAGGGCAATCAACTACCTAAAGCTATTATTAGCCAAAGCGGAAGAAGTCAGGAAAACGAAGAGTCATTAACGGTTACTCTAAGTGGGGAGAGGTCTTTTGATCCTGAAGGTGAAATCACCTATAAATGGTCTATTCCTGAACATCCAGAAAAAACGTCAAATAGCGTAGTAATGGTGGAGTTTCATAAAACTGAAGAAATTCAAAGACATAACATCACATTAACAGTGACTGATAGATTTGCTCAATCGGATACTGATGAGTATGATGTTGTTGTTCCATCAATAGTCCCAGCTGCTTGTTTTGCAAAATTTTATACTAACATTTCAGAAGGCATATCACCATTAACCGTTGAGTTAAATGCTTTTGAAAGTGGGGATATTACTAGCTATGAATGGTCAGCTTCCGATGGGCAAACAACGTTTGGTTCTAATAGCCAATTAGTCTTTGAAGAGCGTGGTACGCATATCATTACTTTAAAGACAATTTGTTCTTCAGGAGAAGAAGAAACTGCACAAGAGAAAGTGACGGTTTTGATGGAACCAATAGCCCAATTTTTGGCTTTTCCAGGCATAATTAAATTGTCAGAACCAAAATCGGTCACATTAGATGCCAGTGATTCCTTTGACTATGATGGTAAAATTATCGACTATCAATGGGAAGTTTCTGATGATCGTCAATTATCCGGCAAAAAGGTTAATTTGTCATTTGAAACAGAAGGTGAGTATGAAGTTAAGTTGGTAGTTGTAGATAATGATAATTTGTCAAGTGCCAACCTAGCTCGGCAAACAATTACGGTAGTAAATGATGTTGAACTTATACCACCAACTGCTATTTTTAAGGCAACGCCTCTTAAGTCAGATAAGGCTCCTTTGACTGTTCATTTGGACGCAAGTGATTCTATTGATCCTGATGGCACAATTGAACAATACCAGTGGTTCTATTCTAAGTTATTAGCCCCTGATGAAAAAATAATCATTCCGTCAGGAGAACAAACCAAAGTAACCTTCAAGGAAGGGGGCATTTATAAGATCACTTTGACTATTACAGATAATAATAGTTTAACTAATGTGAATGTGGCTGAAAAACAAATTTCAGTTGGTAACTGGGCTATTTTGGAGTTTCAGGATTTGAAAGAATTTTATAAGGTAGGTGATTATCTTGAAGTTGAACTCGTTGAAAGCCTTAAAGTGAAATCGCGTTTTCATCGTGTGGATTTGTGGGTTGCTATTCAAGTGCCTGTTGAAGTGCTTGCTAAATTGGAAGTGCCTGCTGAATTGGGTAATTTATTTTTCTTACCTGCATTCAATATGGAACCAAAACCTTTCAAAGAGGATTTAGAAAGAGAAGAGCGTCGTCATAAAGTACTTCGAGATATAGAAATACCACCTGGTATTGGTGGGACTTATGTTTTTTATGCAGCTTATGTTGAAAAAGGCACAAATCCAGTTGGGCTACTAGGTTTTACAGTTCTCAGATCAAATCTTGCAACAGTAAAAATTGTAATATCTGATCGCTGAGACTGTATATAAATATTCGGAGTTTTTGCAAGTTATCTCAATTGCGAAAATTCTGGATACTTGTAGTAACATGTGATTACTATTTGAAAGGACAGTATTTCTGTAATAGCATGTTATTAATTTGGGAAGGTGGTAATGCCCGCAATGAGTAGTGACAGCATTTATTTACATCAAAACCGTTTATTTTTTGATTTTTAAAAATGGTTATCACTAATTATTTTGCGGTGTTGCTACCTTTGTTTTTTTAATTTTACTTCAATTTTGGGAAATCTATATTTATGAAGCGTTTTGTATATCAACAACTTTTGCCCATTACGATACTGGCATGTCTTTCTGTGCCCGTTCAAGCAGCAACTACCGTCAATATAAATAATATTGTTGGTATGATGGACATAGAAGAGATTATCGATCCATCATCATCATCAGCAGACACTTGTGATGAAAAAAACCTGACTACTTTAAGGTTTGCCTTGAATGACAAGGTAATAGAAGAAGATCTGATGCTCACGCCTTTTCTCTTTGAACTTGGCGATATCTTTTCTATTAAATTGGTAGAAGATTTACGGGTTTGCAGTCGCCAGCATCGTGTTGATCTTTGGATTGGAATCAAATTGCCAGATGGTGGTGAGATATTTATGATTGAGACTGATGAATTTCCATACACTGGTTTTACATCAGAACCTCAACCTTTTACGACAGATTTGGAAAGTTCCAATCATTCTATTTCACTACTGTCTAATTTTGAAGTACGGAAAGGGTTTTCTGGAAACTACGACTTTTACGCTGCTTATACTGAAGCTGATACGAAGATCGGAAGCCTTTTATTCACACTTCGTTCAAATCGACCTTCTGTGAAATTAGTGTTGGGAAGATAGTTTTACTACTAATCTGGGATGGTTAAAATATTCCGATTAGTTATGTAGGGTGGGTAAGCGGGCGGCACGATCTTTGACTTGAGCGACGATCTATCCGCCCGCTTGCCCACCATTCCATGATTCACCAAATTCTCTTTCGGGA
>NBMH01000184.1 GCA_002084875.1 Anaerolineaceae bacterium 4572_78
AAGGAGCATGTGATTGATTTGCTCATGCGGGTATGTCGGGTTTCGGTGGAGACGATGCGGATTGTTGGGGTTATACTAAAAACGGGCACAAAGTAACATTTTCATGAAGATATTGCTAGAGCATCCAAGATTCTTTGGTTAGACCTGACAGGCTTCTAAAAACCTGTCAGGTCTTGGTACAAAATGTTACTTTATGACATTCACGAGTATAATACAAAAGTTGTAAATAAAGTTAATCGTTTAGACATTTTTACTTCTTTTTAAAGTAAATATTTGACAAAAACAGAAATTCATTCTATATTAGCACAGTAAACGTATTTTGTCAAACAAGGGTAGATAATTTTGTCAAACAAATCTCAACAGGAACAAATGACTGAGTTTTGGCATGACCTCCAATGTCAAGTGCACGGCATGCTGAAAACAGACCGTTACAGCCGTATTTTGTACAGCACTGATGCCTCTAGTTATCAAGTGGTGCCGCTCGGTGTATTTTTCCCCAAGCATGCCGATGATATTCAGATTGCGATTGAAACGGCTGCAAAATATCATGTACCTATCTTAATGCACGGGGCGGGTAGTTCCCTAGCAGGACAAACTGTCAATGAAGCTTTAGTGATTGATACCAGTCGTCATCTAAATCGCATTTTAGAAGTGAATCAAGATGAAAAATGGGTACATGTTGAGGTGGGTGCTATTTTGGATAATTTGAATATCCATCTCAAACCGATGGGATTACAGTTTGGACCCGACCCCGCAAGTGGTAATCGTGCCACTATGGGCGGCATTGTTGCCAATAATTCTACAGGGGCTCATTCGATTGTTTATGGCATGACCGCTGACCATGTGTTGGGTATGAATTGTGTTCTTAGTGATGGGAAAAGAGCTACATTTTTTGATATGCAAGTAAAACTTACGGACTCTTTTTCGCTTTTGCATAATGAACTTGCTAACATCATGGCGATAAATAAGACAATTATTCGTAATAGTACTCCCAAACATTGGCGGCGTTGTGGGGGCTATAATTTAGACCGCATGCTTGATTTTGATAGATTTAATATCGCTAAACTCATAAGCGGCTCGGAAGGCACTCTAGCCGCGATTACTGATGTTACTCTTAATCTTGTTGATTGTCCTAAAGCTACAGGTTTAGGCATCGTTCATTTTGAACATCAGCATGAGGCATTATCTGCAATTCCACTTCTCTTGGAAACCCAACCATCGGCAATTGAAATCATGGCTGAACTTGCCTTACGAGTGTGTCAGCAGGTTCCCGAATATGCTCGCTTACTGACATTTTTAATTTCAGAGTCCAAAAGTACGACTTTGGGAGACGTACTCATCATCGAATATACAGGCGAAAACGAACTTGAAATAAAATCCAAACTAAAAAACCTCGACCAATTTCTCAAAATACACCACATTGGCACAGCCTGCGTTCATGCCATTACAAAAAAAGAACAAGCAAATGTATGGGAGGTTCGTAAAGCTGGGCTAGGTTTGTTGATGAGCGTTAAAGGGGATTATAAACCAATTACACTTATCGAAGATTGTGCCGTACCCGTCGAACATCTTGCCGAATATGTCGGACATGTCGAGCAAATTTGTCATGACTTGGCGGTAGAAATAGTGTATCATGCTCATGCTAGTGCGGGCTGTCTGCATATCCGCCCTTTTATCAATCTCAAAGATGCCAAGCAAATCGAAGCCATGAAAACTATTTCCGAATCTGTAATGGAATTGGTAACAAATTACGGTGGTGCTTGGAGCAGTGAGCATGGCGATGGACGGGCAAGGAGTTGGCTGAATGAACGTTTTTTTGGAACAGAATTGTATCATGTATTCGAACAAGTCAAATATCTTTTCGACCCCGACAATATCATGAACCCTGGCAATATTGTCAATGCTAATCCCATAGACGAAAATCTACGCTACGGCAAAACTTATGCTGTCATGCCGATTAACGAACATCTTGATTTCAGTCGTACTGATGGATTTCATGGGGCAGTTGAGATGTGTAATGGAGCGGGTGCGTGTCGAAAGGAGCATGGCACGATGTGTCCATCTTACATGGTCACAAAAGATGAAGAGCATTCTACGCGAGGACGAGCAAATCTACTAAGAGCGGCTTTATCAGGAAAATTACCGCATGCCGAATTTAGCAGTAAACGCATGTATCAAGTGATGGATTTATGTGTGGAATGTAAGGGCTGTAAATCTGAATGTGCCTCATCGGTTGACATGGCAAAAATCAAAACTGAATTTCTTGCTCATTACTATGACAAGCATGGCATCCCTTTACGTACTCGTTTATTTGGCAAGATAGCAGTCTTAAATCGGCTATGTAGTGGCAAACTGGCTCCATTAGCAAATCGGATATTACAAAATTATGCCGTTCGCATGGCGATGAAAATGACATTGGGTATCGAGTCACGACGAGACATGCCTCCTTTTGCCCCCGAGTCATTTATCACATGGTTTTATAATCGTCCCATGCCAATTGTGCAGAATCCTAAAAATATGGTCGTGTTGTTTACGGATACTTTTAACACCTACAACTATCCGCATGTGGCTATTGCTGCAACGGAAGTTTTAGAATCGCTTGGTTTTAAGGTGATTTTATCGGAGCATGGTTGTTGTGGTCGTCCTAGTATTTCCAAAGGATTGATTGAACAAGCTCGTAATTATGCTCGAAAGACTGTGGCGAAATTAGCACCTTATGCTAAACATGGCATACCCATTATTGGTTTAGAGCCGAGTTGTATTTTGTCGGTGCGGGATGAATATTTGTATTTTCTAGCCGATAATGATGAGGTAAAAATGGTCGCCGATATGTGCTTTACTTTTGAGGAATTTGTGGCAGACTTAGACCTGACAGGTTTCAAAAACCTGTCAGGTCTGCCCTTCGAAAAAATAATCTTGCATGGACATTGCCATCAAAAAGCGTTGGTCGGTATGGAGCCTGCCATGAAAGTGCTTAGTTTACTTGGCTGTCCGATTGAGGTAATTGATTCGGGATGTTGTGGCATGGCTGGGGCATTTGGCTATGAGTCTGAACATTATTCCATTTCGATGGCAATGGCTGAACGTACATTATTGCCTGCTATACGAAGTGCTGATGATAAAACTTTAGTGGTTACTTCGGGAGTCAGTTGTCGGCAACAGATTATGCATGGCACGGGAAAATCTGTGTTTCACCCCGCTGAGAAGATATTGGATTTCGTACCTCAATCTCATCCATGGAGTATTGTTTTTAACAGAATATGTAGGGATTTATGGCATAAATCCTACACGATGATAAGACATGTGTCCATATTCCTACATGTTCTACCTGAAAAAATAGCATTGAACAGCCCTGAATAGTAGGGGCATACGCCCCTACAACTAGCATTGAACAGCCCAACCCCTGACCCCTAACCCCCCTTCCCCACAGGGAGAGGGGAAGGGGCTTGGGGTTGGGGTCTACTCTAAGCGACCAACCTCCAAATAAAGGCAACCATAAAACAAATCACAAACCCCATAATAATCGGTAAGAATGTCGAAATTGCTGTCCACTTGATACTACCTGTCTCTTTGTAAATAGTATAGATAGCTGTACTGCATGGATTGTGCAACAGACTAAACAACATCAAATTGACAGCCGTAAGCAAAGTCCAGTCGCCCATGCTAAACATGGTCATCATCTCATTCTCACTTCCCTCAAACATGACACCTGCTCCAGAACCCATGCCCCCCGCATTTTTGACTGTTAGTACCATCAGCATGAGAACGGTAGGAATAATGATTTCGTTGGCGGGAATAGCCACGATGTAGGCAACTAATATGACCCCGTTCAAACCAATTAACCAACCGATAGGATTGAGAAAATGTACCATGTATTCGGCAATACTAATTTCCCCAATGGTGATGTTTGCAATAAGCCATATTACCATGCCAGCTGGTGCGGCAAATACGATTGCCCGCCAAAGTACAATTAATGTGCGGTCAATAAGTGAGGTATAAATTGTCTGCCAAAATCGAGGAGGACGGTATGAGGGAAGTTCCAAGCTAAATGTTGAGGCTTCACCTTTTAAGATGCTATTTGATAATCCCCATGACACAAGCAAACTTAAGACTATTCCAAATAAGGCAATACCAACCACTGACAATGCCGAAATAATACCCGCCCAAAATGGTGGCACTAATGCTCCAATAAATAAGGTGGCGATTAAAATTTGGGTGGGCCAACGTCCATTACACAAAGCAAAATTATTTGTAATAATTGCAATGAGTCTTTCACGCGGACTATCGATGATACGAGTAGCAATAATCCCAGCGGCATTACAGCCAAAACCCATCATCATTGAAAGTGATTGTTTGCCATGTGCTCCCGCTTTTTTAAAGATGTTATCCAAATTAAATGCGACACGTGGCAAGTAACCAAAATCTTCTAGCAAAGTAAACATGGGAAAGAAAATTGCCATTGGAGGGAGCATGACGCTGATAACCCAAGCCGTCGCCAAATATAAGCCATCAATTAAAAGACCGCTTACCCACCATGTCATGCCGATAGTATTTGCCCATGAATGTAATACAGGATGAATGGTATCAATAAAAACAAATGCCAGCATCGCCGAAGGATAGTTTGCTCCTTCAACCGTTAACCAAAAAACAAGCGTGAATAATAATAGCATGAGCGGAAATCCCCAAATCCGACTGGTAACAATGCGGTCGAGGCTACGGTCAAAGTCAAAACGTGGTTTTTCACCAGTATATGACACTGCACGGTCAGCAATACGAGTCGCATCAGCATAGAGCGATTCGGCTAACTGGTCATGAAACTCATCATCGATTTGCTCATGTAATTTCGAGGCTTTCCTCAAAATGTCATCGGTTTTATTCATCATGCCACCGCTAGATTAAACGCTGGAGCATGGTTTAATTCACCTAAGCCGTCATCACGAATAGCGTTCATGATACTCATGTCGCCATCCAATAAACGAAGTGCAACCCAACGAGCATTCGGCAGATTTGGAAACGCTGATTTGATTTGTGTAATCAATGGTTTGATGATGTTATCAACCTTTGCCGAAATGCTCTTGACACGATGCGGTCGGCAAACGACTCTACCAGTTGCCACATCATGGACTGCCTCTAATAATTCGGGGATTCCTTGATTATAACGGGCAGATGTAGGGATAACTGGGACTCCTAAATCACGTGCCAAACGGCGTTCATCAACTATAATTTGTTTACGTTTTGCTTCATCCATCAGATTTAAACAAACTACTGCTCTATCTGTGATTTCCAAAATTTGCAAAACCAAATTTAAGTTTCGTTCCAAACGAGTGCTATCAACCACAATAACTGTTACATCAGGTTTAGCAAATAGGACAAAATTTCGGGCTACTTCTTCATCTAAACTGGTCGCCATGAGAGAGTATGTGCCTGGCAAATCAACCAATTTATAACCACGCCGATTATAAATGAAGCCACCTTCTGCACGTGTGACAGTTTTACCAGGCCAGTTGCCTGTGTGTTGACGTAGTCCAGTTAAGGCATTAAAAACTGTACTTTTGCCTGTATTTGGGTTGCCCGCTAGAGCAATCATATAGTCCCACTTGTCCATATTAATACCAAGTTTTTTGAGATTTGCCATATTATAAATTCCACAATCTTCACATCTTCCATACATTTTTGGTACAGCTGTATTTACTGTCATAATTCAGTCTCCTTGATTACAATATACTAATGTTAATAAATCGAGTCTGTTCACTACGAAAAGCAATCACGCTACCACGAATGAGATAAGCTGTAAGGTCGCCGCTTGGGCTTCGCATTTCGGCAACAATAATGGTGCCAGGCAAAATCCCTAAATCAATAAAGCGGCGGCGTTCTAATCCATGACATTTTTGTGAGATGCTAACTACTCTAGCATGCTGACCTATTTTCAAGTGTTGTAGTGTAATTACTTTTTGTTCAGACATTTTAATCATTCCTAAATAAATTATTAGCCTATCAGAAAAAATAATTTAAGTATAGCTAACTTTAAATTTAGGCTAACCTAAATTTATGATAACATTATACACGAAAGATGTCAATTATGCAAATTTTTTTGGATTTAGAATTTACGTGGTGGGTGTGGAATTGAACGGAATTAATACATCTCCTGCCAATACGCTTTTCAATTTGCCATTAGGCAAACGTAGTTGTAATGCTCCTGTTTGCTCTACATCTTCAGCTATGCCTTCAAATACATGGTCATTTGTGGAAATGATAACAGATTGACCCAACATCGTTAATCGTTCTTTCCATGCTTTGTGTGGACTTTTCCCCAAGCACATAGCATGATACCATTTTTCAACATGAACGAGATAATTACGCAATAAAGCTAACCGTGATATTGAATGTCCCGCAATTGTTTGCAGACTGATAGCAGTTTGGGCAAATTCTGGCAGGCAAGTGGCAACATCAAAATTAACGTTTACACCAAGACCTACAACTATCCATGACAATTTGTTGGCAATAAAAGAAGCTTCTGTTAGCACGCCTGCCAATTTACGGTTATCAAAAACGAGGTCATTGGGCCATTTGATATTTACTGATATGCACGTTTCTTGTTTGATTGATTCTATCATGGCTAGACTGCATATCATTGTTAAATGTTGGATGTTATGAGGATGTAAAAATGTGGGGCGGAATAGTAATGAAGTAAGCAAACTACCTTTTTTTGGTGCTTGCCACACACGCTTAAAACGTCCTCGCCCAGCGGACTGTTCATCAGCAACTAATAACATTCCTTCAGGGGCATGTTCGTCTGCCAAACGTTTGAGTTCAGTATTTGTTGAGCCGATTGTTTCGTAATAACGAATAGTCTGTCCGATAAATTGGGTGGGCAAATTAAAAATAATTAAAACCGCCCATATCGATGATATGCCGCACAAGCTCCCTCATTTGAAACCATTGTTGCCCCTAACGGATTTCGTGGGGTACATTCTTTGCCAAAAGCAGGACATTCATTTGGTTTAATCAATCCTTGTAAGACTTCACCACTATGACATAAAGGAGACTCTTGTGTTTGAATGTCATGCACATCAAATTTGGTTTCGGCATCGTAGGCTTGATAGTTGGCATGCAATTTAAAGCCACTATTGGGAATTTCTCCAATGCCCCGCCATGCACGATGACCGACGGTAAAGACCTCACGAATAATTGCTTGGGCATGTTTATTGCCTTCGCTGTTCACAGCTCTAGAATAGGCATTTTCGACATGTGATTTACCTGTTTCAAGTTGTATAACTGTTAGACGTATTCCTTCCAAAATGTCTAATGGCTCAAAACCAGTAACGACAATCGGAATGTTGTATTTTTTTGCTAGAGGTTCATACTGCCAATATCCCATAACAGAACAGACATGCCCCGCCGCTAAAAATGCTTGGACGCGATTCAAGGGGGATTCCATAATCGCTGAAATTGCGGGAGGGACAAGGACATGTGAAACTAGCATAGAAAAATTTGTTAGCCCTAATTTATTTGCCTGAACGATAGCCATAGCATTTGCTGGTGCGGTGGTCTCAAAACCAATGCCAAAGAAAACTACTTCACAGTCAGGATTTTGTTGAGCAATTTTCAGACTATCCAATGGTGAATAAACGATTCGTACATCGCCACCCTCACTTTTAACTTGAAAGAGGTCTTTGTTACTACCTGGCACACGTAACATATCTCCAAACGAACAAAATATTACATTGGGATAACTGGCAATAGCTAATGCTTTGTCAATCATTTTTAATGGTGTCACACAAACAGGACAGCCAGGACCATGAATCAGCTCTATATTTTCGATTTGCTAATTTGGGATTGCGAAATTCGGTTAAGTACTTCATAGGTTTTCTAATCCTAATTCTTCTTCTAATGTACCCATTTCACGAAATATCGCTAACGTTTCTTGGGCTGCTTCTTCGTCTAATTTTGTCAGGGCAAAACCGACATGAATGACAGTATAGTCGCCTACTTCAACTTCGGGAACGTACATTAGGCATGCTTCTTTTTTTATGCCGTCAAAATCGACCTTTCCCATGCGTAATCCATCAACTTCGTAAATTTCGGTTATTTTACCTGGTACTCCTAAACACATTGTTTATCTCCTTAGTTTATTAATTTTTGAATTATAATTGATAAAATTATAAAGTGCAAATTGTGCCTTCTTCCACAATTATTTCCAAATCATGCAAAGCACGTTTAGCATAAGCCGTATATCGCTCTAGTTTTTTGCGGACTCGAATAGCTAATGGTGGTAAAATGCCAAAATTCGCTTTCATGGGTTGAAAATCTTTGGGGGCAGCATGGGTGATATAATGAACAATGGCTCCGAGCATGGTGGTTTGTGGCATGGTAATCAAATCATTGCCTTGCACAAAACGGGCAATGTTAATACCAGTTAACAATCCCGAAGCAACATTTCCTATATATCCTTCAACACCAGCTATCTGCCCTGCGAAAAATAAGTCAGGTCGAGTCCGCCATTGCAATGTCGGCTTTAATAGCGTCGGGGCATTGATATAGGTATTACGGTGCATCATGCCGTATCGCACAAATTCGGCATTTGCTAAGCCAGGAATATTACGAAAAATCTGCTTTTGTTCTGTCCATTTTAAGTTAGTCTGAAAACCAACCAAATTATAAAGTGAGGCGGCTACGTTATCTTGGCGGAGTTGTAACACGGCATGAGGTTGTTTGCTTGTGCGAGGGTCAGTTAAACCAACAGGTCGCATGGGTCCATAAGCTAATGATTGCCGACCACGTCGAGCCAATTCCTCAATCGGCAAACACATCTCAAAGAAGTTTTGCTTCATGCCTTTTTCTTCAAATTGCTTAAGCGAAATTCGTTCAGCTACCAGTAAATCGTGCACAAACTGGTCATATTCAGTTTGATTAAATGGACAGTTGATATAATCTCCTGTTTCCAATTCGCCGCATTCATAACGATTTGCTCGAAATGCAATGGTCATGTCAATTGATTCAGCCGATACAATCGGGGAAAGGGCATCATAAAAATAGAGGTAATCGGTGCCGCTTAGTTTAGCAATTTCGGTAGCTAATGCGTCAGAAGTTAATGGTCCCGTAGCAATGATGGTCGGTGTATTGGGGATGGTCGTTACTTCATGCCGTTTGAGATTAATTAAGGGATGGTCGTTAATCATGCCAGTGACATGTTCGGCAAAAGCCTCGCGGTCAACGGCTAATGCTCCACCAGCAGGAATTTTGGTAGCTTCGGCACATTGTAAAATCATCGAGCCAAGACGACGCAATTCATTTTTTAGAAGCCCTGAAGCTCGGTTCGGTAAATCGCTACCGAGTGAATTACTGCAAACTAATTCGGCTAATTTATCACTAGCATGAGCTGGTGTCATGCGACTAGGACGCATTTCATAAAGATGAACAGAAAGTCCACGTTCTGCTACTTGCCAAGCGGCTTCACTGCCAGCTAAGCCACCGCCTATGATGATTATTGGTGTTTTCATCAATAAATTCCTAAACTCCTACTCAACTGCAAATTCGGTGAAAGGACGCATGGAGGGATGCTGAAACCCTAAAACAATGTCATTGCGAGGGACACCTTGCTCAAGAAAGTAGGTGGCAATGCCATCTTCGGTCATGTCTTCTTCTATCCATATTTTATCGTTTTTGAGGACGACATGAAGTATGGTGCGATGAATACGACGGCTTTCTGTCCAACCAAGTTCACGCATCATATACTGCCGATGATGGTCATCAAAGGCTAACATAATATCATAAGGTGGTTGAGGGGGTGCCATCCAAATAGATGTGTATGATTCAAAAAAATGTTTGATTAGATTTTGATAATGAACTATTCTATCCATTGAACAATCTCCTCATTTTTGATGTTGACAACGATAACTTTAATGTGATTGCGTTTAATGAGAATTTGTGCCGCTTTTTTAGAAAATAAATCATCCCAGGCTATCTCGCTAATTGCCCAATATAATTTGTAGTCAAGGTTAGTCAAATCAATAAAATCAAGATACATCTTGTATTGTCCCATAGCTTGTTGTAGGTCACGAACGAAAGAGTATCCAATAAAAGACTTAATCTCAACAATAATTTTACGAGTTCCTTTTTGAGCAACAAACGGACGTTCGGCGGACAAGTCGGCAGCAAGTTTAAATTCTTCATACCGAAGCCGAAACGGGTCAGCTGTAATTGCCCAGCCATCTTTGACTAAAGCATTTTTGACTTGATGGTGAATAATATCTTTTGCCATGACTTTATTATAGCAGACATGCTTGAAAAATCAAACTTTGTCCACCAAACCGCCGACTATGTTAATTGATGTTTTCATAGTATGACACCGAATCTGAGGGTTGACTGAATTCGATTCGTTCATCCTCAGATTCGATGTCATAACTGATAATGATTATATGTACTATGACCAACAAGGATGCTAATAACAACGTACTGGAATAGTTATCTCAGATTCAAAAAAATCAAACCAATTAGCAGTTAATAACCCACAGTTTGCTGTTTGAGCAGCTAATTTATACTTATCTTGTTGTATGTCTCCACATTTATATTTGCCATCGGCAGCGGGAATATTTTCACATAATACTTTTTCTTCCTCATTTGATCGAATAATTTTGAAAAATGCAATTCCTCCCGTGTTTTTGCTTTCTATATACACTTCCGATGTGGGAATGTTTATTGTTACAGAACTTGTATTGTTGACTTTACGCTCATTAAATTCTCCTGTTGCAGTAACAAGATTTGTAATGTGCCACAAATCATCTCCACCAATAGTATAAGAGGAAGTACCTGTCGTACTATCTTTTTGACCAAGTTCAGTCATTCCTAATGAAATAGGATTTGATCTATTATCTATAAGAGTTATATTTGTTAAAGTCACATTGCCTATATTTGTGACTATATAGTTAAATGTAACAGTTTCATCATAATTTGCTTCAGTATGGCTAGGCTCTCCTTGAGTAACCTGTATCCCAACAAAAGGAGATTTCATGATAATTGGCAAGTAAATCATCTCAGGAAGATTATTTACAATTTTTACAAAAGAGGTGACTGTTTGAGTCAATTCTTCTCGTTGATAAGACCCGGTAATTGTAGCAGTGTTGGTAACTCCTCCACGAGCAATATCATCATCTGTAATGGTATAGTTTTTTGTTATGGTGTACTCACCGCTAACTGACATAGTAATTAATTCTTGAATCAAATCTAATTTGTTATCTCTGACGGTAACATCATGTAACTCAACATTACCTGTATTTGTAAATTGATAAGTGTACTCGATTGTAGGATAAA
This sequence comes from Anaerolineaceae bacterium 4572_78, assembly GCA_002084875.1. Lineage (GTDB taxonomy): Bacteria > Chloroflexota > Anaerolineae > 4572-78 > 4572-78 > 4572-78. The sequence continues at coordinate 11,311 of NBMH01000184.1, forward strand.
AATTACCATTTCCAATGTTAATGGTAGTAGTGTTGGCTGTTAAAGTCATGGTAAGGCTGGGGCTGGCAGTATCGGCAGGCTTAATAACAGTATTGGTATAAATCGCCTGAGTTATATTGGTTAGAACTTTAGCATAAGCAGTGTTGACAATCTTAACCGAATCGTTGATGTCATTATTTACATTTACACTAAAAGCAAATGATAATGTAGCATAAGTAAGCACATTATTTACTGCCCATGTGATTTCGTTTTTGTCTGAATTATGGGCGGGCTCGGTGTCAGTACTGGACGATATGATTTCCAGATGTTGGATACTACCTGATTTATAACTTGTGGATTGTGGAATAGTATCAGTAATAACTATATTCCCATCAATCTCTGAACATGACCAAAACGTTACAGTATAGGTGATTGTATCACCTGGATTCACTTCACCAGAGGGAAGTGCTGTTTTAGTTAAAGTATAACTTTTAGGCGGATTCAATGTCCCTGTGCCTATCAGAGAACTAGAAGGACAACTAAACCCATTTTGAATCGATGTAGCCTTAGAAGCTATTTGATTAACTTCATGAGCCTTAATTACATTAGGGTTCATTAAAACCCATTCCAACATGAATA
>NBMH01000185.1 GCA_002084875.1 Anaerolineaceae bacterium 4572_78
TGTGTTAGTGTGGAGACGATGCGGATTATTGGTGAGATGACAGGGAATTAAGACATGACAAAAGATATAACTCAAAAGTATGAACTATGGAAAAAGGGAAATATTGGTCAATTATCGCCTTTTTTGGCATAATTGGGCTTTTAGAATTAAATAACTTCCGCTTAAATATAAGTGCTTTGCTTGATATAAGTGTGATATTTGAGGTTCTTAAAATAGGTAGTTTTCCAGAATTGCCGATATTACCTATTATCACAATAAAAGGCAATGTAAATGCGATAACTAATTCCGCAGAAACGTTAGAAATTACTTCTATCATTCAAATTGCTCGACTTATTTATCTTGTCTTTTTCACGCTTAGCATTAGCATCGCTAGTCTCGGCACTGCCTGGGGCATGTACCGCAGTACATCTCACCGTTATTGGTGGCTATTTTCTACAGGCTCATTAGCACTTTATACTATTTTTTTTGTAATTAGTGCTATTGCTATTCCTAACAAATTTATCTTGTTTGTTGGTGTTGCCTTTGGATATGGAATTATTACTGTTACCACTTTTTACATAGGTAACAACATTAACAATTTAGAAGGAGTAAAATTTTTATGGCAAAGAGAAAACGTAAAACAATAATAAAACAAAGTGCTAAAGAACGAACTAAATCTATCATTGACTATTTTAATAAAGGCAATATTAGTCAAGGTTGTTCTTTAGCTGATGTCTTGAGACGAAGCCTTAATAATCATCTCGATGAACTAGAACAAGCAATAACTGACATTGCTCTAGCCATCACAGATGAAGAAACGGACATGGAGAACCGAAAAAAGGCTGTTAATAAAATAATCAGGGTAAAGCCTGTAAGTTTTAATGGCTACGGAGCAATTTTGCTTCAATTTAACCAATATAAAAAAGCAATCGAGGCTTTTGAGATTGCATTATCAACTGCCCGCAATCGTGAGGAGGTATTGATTAATTATGGCATTGCTCTCATGGAGTTGGAACAGTTTGAGAAGGCTGTCGAAAAGTTTGACGAGGCATTAGAAGTTGCCCCTGAAAATGTGACTGTGATTAGTAATTATGGATTTGCCTTGTTTAAGATGGGAAAGCATGAAGAGGCAACCAAAAAATTTGAGCAGAGTTTTGAAAAATCTTCCGATGATGCTCTAACTTTACAAAAATACGGTTTGACTCAAGCATTGTTAGGGCAGTATGAGACAACTGTTGAGAGGTATGAGCAAGCATTGCCAGATAGAGGCAAGGATATTGACCAACTGTTATTTAATTATGGTGCTGTTCTTGTCCATGCTGGTAAATATCAAGATGCCATTCAAAAATACGAACGCATTTTGCAACTCATTGAAGAAGAGACAAACATTGATTTGCCTGAAGAAATAGATGTGATTCATATTCATCTTGGATTAGTACATTATCGGCTACAATCGCATGAAGAAGCTCAAAAATATTTTGATACAGTCATCAAACAGGCACATGAGTCTGACAGAGAGTCATTGCAGAAAATCAATACAATTTTTGCCGCCAACCCTCATGGTAAAGAAGGTGTTGACATACTACAGGAATTAATGCGAGACTCTGCACGTTATTATCAATCGTTTGAGTATCTAATATTGTATGATTCAGCCAAGCAGTATTGGGAGATGTTTCGCAAACAGTTGGAACAAGAATAGGTAACTGATTCCGAATAGATTCGGATTGAGAATTAACTAAAGGTAAATAATCCAAAATAACATTTTTGATTTGCCAGGGCTTTGCTTTTTCTTTATCATTTTGTGTATAAACTTGAATGGTGTGCTTGGTGGCAACGGCTGATTTCTATGAGTCAAGAAATCATGTTTATCTGTCAGGTCTAATCATAAAAGGAATAAGATACTATGTTAAAAACACATTCTCTAATAATCATGATAATCGTTTTTTCAATCGGCATATTAAATTCAGGTTGTAGCGACATATTCTTGGCTCAACAGCAACCAACTTCCACTCCCACAAAAACACCGAAGCCGTTACCCACTGACACACCTCTTTTTACAAACACACCTTTGCCTATTCCAAGTGATACGCCGCTACCAACTGGCACCTCAATGCCTGAACCAACAATAACCTCTTTACCTGCCGAATCCACTGATATACCTACTGAAACCCTGACACCCATGCCTACCGCCACGCCTATCCCAGCTGAACCAACCGCGATATCATTACATACTCGTACACCTATACCAACTGACACCCCATTACCCACTTTTACACCTGAACCGATTGCAACGCCAACACCCGACGTGATGTATAAAATCATTCATTACAAGGTGCTGGGTGAAAACGAAAATAATGGTGGTATTTGAGATTACAATGGAATGGGACCCGTACAAGTTATATGTGTTTGCTGATTCCAATGGTCAAACTACTAGTGAAACATCAAATCAAATGAATACAGCATTCCCGCATATTCCTGATGTTGTGGGACAATTAGGCACATTAGAAAATGAATATTCGGTTTGTCCCACTCCCGATGTACGATGTGTGCCGCCTTTTTATAATGTCCATTTTTCTTATGAGATTACTTTTCAACGAATCAATTAGCTTGCTAAATTTCTATTCCTTAGCAACGAAAGCATCTTTGGTAAAATAGTTTTGTATGTCAGATAAAATACAGGAAAAGTAGGGTAATCATAAGCACCCAACCCTTGTTGCGTCATGCCTGCAAACCCTTTTTTAAACTTATATACTCCCCACATCGAATCCGACTCATCTAGCACATCAGGAGCACCCCACATGTCATATACCGTACAGCCGACAGACTTCGCTAGTTTTATCGCTTCCCACTGCAAAAGATGATTGGGCATTTTTGAGCGGTGCTGATTATTTGAGGCTCCATACATGTACCAGGCAGTTTGTCCCAAGTAAAAAAGTATCAAGCCTGCAATAGGCACATTATCTACCATAGCAAATAACAGCGTAGCATGCTTTTCATTCAGAAATGTATGCCAGGCATCAAGATAGTATTCTTTAGGGCGAATTAGAAAACCATCCCGTTGGCTGGTGATAGCGTATAAATTATAAAATGTTTCTAAATCTGATATATTTCCTTGCCGAATAGTGACTCCCTTACGGATTGCTAATCGAATGTTATACCGCCATTTTGATTTCATCTGCTTGAGCAAGCTAGTTTCATCAGGACGAATATCCAAAATCACTGTGTTCTTAAATTGAATTTGCTGTTTTGAAAATTGCCAGCCTCTATTTAATAGACATGCCTTAACAACATGACCGTATTGGTCATGCTGTGACTCGCTGGGCTCATAAGCAATCGGAACATCGGGGTCTATTTTGATGAAGAGTGCTCTTGTCTGACGGGCGTAATTTTCCAAGTCATGCAATACACTAGTGATATACTCAATATTTTTGTAATCCCACACAGGACCCTTGCTAATGTATGCTATTGAAAAAGGAGTTTTTGGAATAGGTCGCTGTAAAATTTGAGCCATTGCTAATGGTTCATGTGATTCATTCGACCATAATAGTCGAGTTGGTTGCCACCCCCAGCGACTCTTAAATCTTCCCCAATCCCATGTTTGCAAGATGTGAGCATTAGAAAATTGAGCAAGGGTGTGATTCCATGTGGTTTTATTAGTGATATGGGTTAAAGTCATGAATAATCAAATTTTTGGCATGGCGTTCCTATGATTTTTTCTTTTCAAATTCTGTGAAACGATAGCCAACCCCACGTTCTGTTATAATATATTTGGGATTTGAAAGGTCTGGCTCGATTTTTTGACGAACATAAGTGATGTACAATCGGACATAGTTGGTCTCATCATGATATTCATGTCCCCACACTTTTGCTAACAAATCTTCATGCGGAATTGTCCAGCCTGCATTGGTAGCAAGATGATAAAGAAGCTTAAATTCAATAGGTCTCAGTTTTATTTCTTTTCCGCCAACGATAGCTTGACGTTTATTAATATCAATCTGCAGATAGTCATCAATTATAATGAGTCCTTTATCAATGGGAGAAGTTGTTTTAGAACGACGAATCACAGATTTCACTCTACTGACTAATTCACGAACGCTGAATGGCTTAGTGATATAATCATCCGCTCCCAACTCAAGTCCTCGCACAATATCATCCTCATCAGAACGAACTGTTAGCATAATCACTGGAACATTAGATGTTTTGCGAATGATTTCTAGCGTTTCGAATCCATCTAATTGAGGCATCATTACATCCATGATAACTAAATCGGGCAGATATTCACGCACATGGTCAATTGCTTGTAAACCATTTTCGGCTTCAATCACTTGACATCCTTCCATATCTAAATTCATCTTCATGAATCGTCTCATTCGAGATTCATCATCTACAATTAAAATAAGGTTTGAATCTGATTTTACTGTCATAGTTTATTATATCCTTTGTAGAAATTATGATTTAGGTCATTGTGAGCTACCCAACGCTAAAGCGGTTGGGCTTCCTGCTCCGTAGACAACCACCGAATAGCTTAGCTATTCTGCAACCTTATCATCTCCACAGGCGTTACTTCCCGTTACTCCGACGGTAGGTACGAATTACGAATTATCAACTTGTTCCAATAGCTTCTGAATATGTAAATTTGACATATTGCTGAAAACCTCATAAAATCCAATTATTGCATTTTAGTAGAAATAGTAATTTGAAGCAAATTCGGAGGGGCAAAGCTTGCTTTGACAAAATTTTATGACTGAAAAACCATCATTCCATGAATTGGCAACCAAATATCGTCAATACACCCAACCCTTAACAACGGAGTTGGATTCCGACCAGATACTCACCTGTTTTTTGTTGCGTGACAAGATTGCTGAACATCTCACAAGCCATGACATAACCGATAAAGAGTCTTTGACTTTGATTGTCGAAGGGGATAAAAAACTAAAGTCTGATGCTGACCTGATAAGTCGTATGAAAGATGTTGCCGCATGGCGAACAAGTTTAAACCCACCTGATACAGCTTGGTGGTGGCGTTTTTCACCTCCTGAAGAAAAGCCCGAATACGACTTTTTCACCCATTATGATTGGCTATGGAATACACTGAACATTGTTGCTTTGACCGTTGCTTTAGCTTTGTTAGTAGATATTTCACCACGTTTTTTAAGTGATGGAGCAGATACGACAGGTGCATTTGTGGTAGTAATTCAAAGCATGCTGACCATGATTACTGCAGGTGGAATCCTGACCAAAACAGGTGCAGATATCATAGAACGGCTATTTCAACGAGCCATGATTCCACGAATTTATTGGCAGGAAGTGAAGCTTGGCTTGGCTATTTTACTTTTGATACTTCTTCTGGTATTTCGCATGTACGGTTTGTCTATGATTGCTAATGCTTATCATGCTGAAGGACAGGCTTATCATTATTGCAATGATACACAGTCGCATCGCTCGTGTGAACCAAACCTGATGTATGCACAACAATATTATGAACGCGCCTTAAAATTAGACCCCACCAAAATTTATATTCATCATGACTTGGGTAAACTTTATGATGATTTGCAAATTACAACTAAAGCAAAAACAGAATATCAAATCGCAGTACAGGGGCATTACTTGCCTTCCTATAATAATCTTGCTCGGCTCAACATTCTTGGAAAAAAGTATGATGTTGCCGTAAATTTGTTGTTGAATGGCTTGAACTTAGCCACAAATTCTGATGAAGATTCTGGAAATGTCGAACAATCACCTTCGCAAGAGGCAATGGAATTACGTTACAACATGCGAAAAAATTTGGGCTGGGCTCGTTTCTTACAAGAGCGATACAGTGAGTCAGAAGCAGAATTAAAGTTGGCGATTGAATTGAATAATGAAGAAGCATCTGCTCATTGTTTATTAGCTCAAGTTTTGGAAGCACAAGAGGATGTCATTGAAGCATATAACGAATGGGAAACATGCAGCCAATTTGCTTATGCACTGGAACTAGAAGAGGATACATGGATTCATCAAGCTCGATTAGCACAAATTCATTTGTCATCTTTGATTACAGTTACGACATCACTTACCAAAACAAAAGAAATAACATCCGATTTATCTTTGGAAGATGACACATTTCATTTACTCATTTCGACAGAAAACACTGTACAATTAAAACGCAAGGCATGGTCAGACTATTTCACCACATCGGTTGGGGTTCAGCTTCAACATGGTGACCAACTCCAACCCACAGAAAACGCTCATGCAATTGTGTTGTGTGATGATTTGACGATTTGGGCTGTTCCTGATGGTTTGCCTTCGGGAGTGGCAAATGGCTGTCTGAGAGAAAAGGAACCAGTTTTACGTTATCCCAAAATGCCTATCAGCAAAACATTTGTCATGACGGATACACCTGTATTTAACTGGAATGTCATTTCAGATTCTCTAAAATATACCATCACTGTTAAAGAAGGAGAAAATATTAAATGGGAAAAAACCATATCTGAACCCCCCATTACGTACACAGCTGAATATCCCCTTGAACCTGAACAATCTTATATTATTTCTATCAAAGCAAATGATGGAACGGTTTTTTATTGGCTTATTTCTACCAAGACCAGCGAAACCAGAACAGATGATTTAAATAAAACAGTGCATGCCATTCAAAATTTGGATATATCTTCACAATCAAAACTGTTTGCTCTCACATATTTTTATTTGGAACATGGTTTAATCATCGAATCTATCCATGCCTTACAATCATACTCTAATGCCGATACAGAATCAGCCATAGTGCATCGGCTACTTGGCGATTTGTATGTTCAAGTGCATGCACCCATTTTAGCTGAAGCAAGTTATCAACAGGCATTGGAATTAGCGACCATGACAGGAAATATAGAGGAACAGGAAAAAGCTCAGGATAGTTTGGGGGAAAATTAGGATTTTGCTTTATTCCAAAATAGCATTGAACAGCCCTGAAT
>NBMH01000186.1 GCA_002084875.1 Anaerolineaceae bacterium 4572_78
CATCCCAAGACCAACGCCCTGACACATTTTGTGACCAGACGCGAGGTAGCGGCGATTGGTATACCGCCGATAATCCAAACAGTGCTTATAATCAGCAATGGTTTTCATACATGACAGCTATTCAGGATTATTTGGATAGTCTTGGTTATTTAGATAAAAGTTATTATTATTTTGCCAACGAGCCGCAAGACCAAGATGATTTTGATGCGGTGGCATGGTATTCGCAGGAATTAAAAAATGCCGCTCCAGACTTAAAACTGATGGTCTCGGAAGAACCAAGACCACAAATCTATGATACAGGTAAAGTTGATATTTGGTTGCCTGTGCTGAATAATTATGACCCCGTTATTTCGCATGACCGCGAGACAAATCATAGCGAGGAGACATGGATTTATTTTCTACATGGCACGCGTCCCCCATATTTCAACCCGATAACTCTTGACCATCCTGGTATCGAAAGCAAATTTACGGGCTGGTTTTTGTGGAAATATCGTGTTCGTGGGATTGCTTATTACTCGCTCAATAATTGGGGTAAAAATCCATGGACAGACCCCATGACCGACAATCACAATGGTGACACGTTCATGCTATATCCACCTTCTGAAAGCAATCAAAATATTACTTATGGTTCGAATAATCATCGTTTTGTGCCATCTATTCGATTTGAATTGATGCGAGATAGTCTCGAAGATTACGAATACATGTACGCTTTGAATAGTGGACAACCTGTTGTCGGGCAAACCAATTCGGCTGATAGTCATGTTGATAAAGTCATTGGCGGGCTGACGAGTTATACCAGAGATAGCGAATTTATGTATAATTTGCGGCGGCTTATCGGCTTGAAAAATGGCAACGAAATTGACACCATCCCCGATATTCAACCGCCTCCCTCTCATCCAAGAGCAAACGGTCCACCAGGCAATTACTATATCAATTTCCAAGACATTGATGGCGAACCAACTGCTGACCCGCTCATAGTGGATGGTAATGAATACATGAAAATCGGCTGGAATGATTATGATGCTGAAACGCTCGGCTATGGCTGGTACGGCGACATGGCTAATGTTATGTATCAATATTTGAGTAGTGCCCCCAACGAATTGCAAAGCAGTATCATTTATGATGATTGGGGTAGAGAAAAAACGTTTGAGTTTATCCTGCCAAGTGGGACATACAATGTTACTGTGTCAGTTGGCTGGCAAGGTAAAACCTATAGCCATAACCAAATCGAAATTGAAGGTATCACATTCGTTGACGATGAAGCGACCACGCCCGATAATTCGTACATTGTTCGTACCAAACAGGTGATAATTTCGGATTATTCCTTGACAATGAACATGGGTGTTTTTGACGAATATACCATGCTTAATTATTTGGATATCGAAGCGGTTGAGACTACGCCGACAGTTACGCCTACTCCTGAAGATACGCCAACCCTGACGGCTACATCGCCATCAGAAGCTACTGCGACTCCGACATCTACATCGTCGCCGACTGTTACATCGCCATCAGAAGCTACTTCAACTCCAACATCTACATCGTCACCGACTGCTACATCGCCATCAGAAAATACTTCAACGCCAGTGGTTACATCTACTCCAACAAGTATGGATGCACCTGTTGCCAACTTTGGTGCTGATAAAACGAATGGTATTTATCCCTTAACCGTCAAATTCAGCGATGCATCCAGCAATACTCCCACTACATGGGAATGGGATTTTGATAATGATGGCACTGCCGATTCGACCAAACAAAATCCTAGTTACACCTATCAGGAATCTGGGATGTATTCTGTTAAGTTGACTGTCTCAAATGGAAATGGCGGTGATTCAATACTAAAAGAAGATTTTATCACTGTTATTGAACCTATTTACATCTATTTACCGATTGTGACAAAATAACACCTAGAAATTCAATTTTCCTAAAAAATTGAATTTCTACAGTGTTTTAAGTTGTTGCCCAATACAAAAACGGTCTTTTTTATAGCACTAATCGACAATGCTTATTTTGTAACCTACCCCCCACACCGTTTCAATGTTGACCATGTCATTTCCCAATTTACGGCGGAGATTACCGACATGCACATCAACAGTACGTGTTTCACCAAAAAAATCAAAGCCCCATGCTAAATCAAGTAATTGGTCACGCGACAATACCTTCCCGCCATGCTCTACCAAAACTTGTAGGAGGTCAAATTCTTTGGTGCGTAGTTCAATTCGTTTTTCATCAACACGAACTTCACGACGAGGTACATCTAAAGTCAATTTTCCTAGTTTAATTATACCTGTTTCAGACGTTGGAGGAGGTGGTTGATAGCCACGCCGCAAAACAGCTTTAACCCGTGCCACCAATTCACGTGGATTGAATGGCTTAGTCAAATAGTCATCTGCTCCCAACTCCAAGCCCACAATTTTATCTACATCATCTCTACGAGCCGTGACCATGATAATCGGTAAATTACTTTTGGCTCGTACTCGTTTGCATACTTCCCAGCCATCTAATTCAGGCAACATTAAATCAAGTATCATCAATATGGGATTAATTGAATCTACTTTTTCGAGAGCAGATAATCCATCGTTAGCCTGCTCTATGGCAAATCCTTCGTTTGTAAGGTATAATTTTACCAGTTCAATAATATTTTGTTCATCATCAACAACTAAAATAGTTTCTTGATTCATATTTTCCTTTGTGATTTCTATTGTTATTAAACAGTGTACCTCAAATTTAATAATCTTGTCAAGTCTGTAGAAACCGATTGTGAAAACATGAAATGCGAGGGCATCTACAAATGAAAATCAGGCTATATTCACAATTATTTACATTACTTGGTTTGTTTATATGCTTTGTCATTGTTGTAAATGCATACCAAACTCACACTGCTGAAGCACCTGCATTGACTTCTGCACCAATAGCAACAACAATTATACCATTGACAACTATGCCAACTGATACATCTGCTATAACAGCTACCTTTATCCTGTCTGAAACAGCTATAGCAACTACCGCATTTGATATTACACTACCAACATTCTTTTATATCAAGAATACTAACTTATTCGTTCGGCAAAAGTTAGATGGTCCTCCATTACATCAAATCGCCTTATCGAAAGTAGATATGGGGACTATTTTAGATGCAATGCAGATAGACAACCATCATTTTTTGATACTTTATGAACAAGGTCTAGTACGATTTGGGCTTGATAATTCAGAAGAAATAATTGCCCAATTTGATACATCTACTATCTCTGGTGAGTTGGTAACTACCACCAAAGGAATTTTGTATTCAATTACTGTCAGTGATTCTAGTGCTCCTTTTAGTAGGAGTACGCAAGTGGGACTTTATATACCTAATGATAATAGTATACAAACAATATTATATTCAAAGCAGAATTTACATATATTAGGTTTAACTGCTGACCAGCATAATATGTATCTTTTACCATGGGGACAGGATCCTAGTTTTGGACACATACAAGTAGTGGATATGGACAATGAAGGTGTGCTTGTGGATGAATTGAGTGTTGGAGGGAATGTTTTTGCAACACTTTCTCCTAATAGTTTGTATATATCCACAACAGACCATCGTTTTGTCTCAATTGATGATCCTCTTGAAAATGTTTTAAATTTGTATGAACTTGCCTCTGAAACACCCAAACTGAATGTAATTGAATTACCGAAATCGCCAAGCCATGCTTGGTCACCTATTTGGGCACCTGATAGTCAGTCATTGTATTTTTTGATTCGCTCTAAGGATATATATGATAACTACCAAATTTTGTATGGACTGTTTCGCTTGGATGTAAATTCCAAAAAACCGTTGTTAGTCACAAAAATTGGACCAACTGCTCTTAAAATAGTTAGTATCACTCGTAATGGCGAGTGGTTGTTGTTAAAATCAACAGAACAGAGTTTGATAGCTACGATAGCAAAATTTGTTCATCTTTCAAGTGGAGTAACTAAATCTTATTCATTATCTACAGGAATAACTATCATTAAATGGTTTGAGTAATACACCTATAAATCATTATGGTAGTTTTTTTACCCCTTCCATCACCAAATAAAAATACAGGCACCCCTCCATACTTTGGTCGAGTTCTCCTTGTGAAATTAATATTTCCAGTGAGGCATTCTGTACATCATAAAATCGTTCAAATTGTGGAATTTCATTTCGCCCTAGTTTGACATCTTCGATAGATATCCACATACCACTTTCGCGGTCACGTAATTTAATAACGATTGTTCCCGTTGTTGCCCAACCTTCATTTGCAACATAAATATCTAAACTGCTTGGCGACACATTTTGGGCTTCATTCGGTAGCCACATTTTTGCTTCGATACTTCCTCGATTAATATAGTATCCTTCCAATCCATAACCTTGTCTACATACACCAGATTCACCATCAATATCTATTGATTCGATAGTGCTGAAACCAGGCGGAATGATGATTTTGTCATCTTCAAAGGTAAATGGAATATAACCGTATATCAGCGATGTTTCTTTTGAAGATATGGTGCTGTTATCAAGTTGAATATCTACTAAGCTATCATCCATCCAGCCAATTACAAGTGGGTTTTTATCGGGTAGACCGATGCCAAGCATTCCCTGTTGAAAGATAATACTATTCAACACATTCCGCTTAAATTCGACCTCACGATTATTACCCATGTCCTGAAACAGTGTATAAGCACTCAAACCACCATTATTAAATTCAATTTGCTTATCCAAATCAAAGGTCATGTTAATACGTTCGCCATTTCATGCCGTTTAGGAATAAATGTTACCTCTAACAAAGAAGATTCAACAGGTACATTTTCAGCTGCAAAGGATTGCATTGACCATTGATTAACCATTAGGCTTCGTATCTGAGCATGTTCGCCTTGTACGACCTCCATGCCTTGTATTGCTTGCCCTGTTGAGACTGTATTGCTTCTCCATGGTTCATAGTATTCTATCAACGGTCTAAGCAATGGTTGCCCACTTACTTCAACTTTATATTCTTGCCGATTTGGGGAAAAAATTCCAATGTAAGAATGATTGGTGATGACATGACCCATACTGTCAATTTCTAATGTTGAAATTTGATTGACGATAATATCGCTCCCTCGCAAATTAAGTCCAACGCTATAAGCCAAAACAGTAAAGGCGATGGTTAAAATTGGGATGGTCAGCCAAGCCCATGCTGTTTTGTTTCGCCAGCGTAACACGATATAGTTGATGGGTCCCACAAGTAAAATGTATCCGAGCAGTAAAATAGTTAAAATCTTGATAGATGGCAAATCAAGGGCGGGCAGCAGTTGCCGAATCTTGTGGCTGTACATGAGTCATGAGAAATGGACCAGAGGTGTTGATGGTTTCTCCAGTATAATCTTCAAGTGTCAAAGTGAGACTTTGATTATCCTGTTGTCCATGCACTTCGACAAAAATCAATTCATGTGGAATCCCCGACAAAGTACGATTGACTCCCACACCGCCGCCAATGATAAGTCGCCCCCCACCAATTACCCAATCTTTAAGAGTTGTTCGTTGTTGTGATGTTAAGGCACTGGTATCTATATCGTTGATAATCAAGGCATCCAACATTCGTAACCCTTCTATTTTATCAGGAATCTGTTCTAATGTGAAGGAGATTATTTCAGGCGATTCTCTGCGTCCGGGTAGTTCAATTAAACTTAGTATGTTCAAATTATCGGGATTTATGGCAATTACACCTATCAGATAACGGTCGTTTTGCTGGCGGATAATTGGCACAGATTGAACAATAAGAGAGGTATCATCTTGCTTTAAGTGGACATCTATACTTCGGGAAAAGTTATTTGGTAAAATGTAAATGGTATATTGCTTACGAGAGCCACTTGGTAAATCAACGGGTCTGACAAATGTAAGTTCGCCTTCTTGGGCTTGAACACTAACCACAATTTCCCCTTGAAAATCGGTGCTATTGTTAGTTAATGTAACAAAAATCGGAAGCCACTCACCATTTTTAAAGTTTCCTTCAAAGGCAGGTTGAACTGTCATGGTAAGCCCCGTAGGTGTTTGGGCATGGAGTTTAGTAAAAATATCGCTTTGGATGATAAGCAAAAAAATGATGCTCAAGGTAAAAATATATTTTTGCATTTTAGTGACTCTCTGTGGGCAAGACAAGAAAGGTTTTTAAAACCTTTCTTGTCTGACACTTATCTAGTATTTTGCGGACCGTAGATGTTATTATCCTCATTGATTTCAATCACATCGTTATCGGTATCCACTTGGGCATAGACTTGATTGGATGACCCTGTAAAGTGCATGGTATTAGTTATGAGAGTATAGCTCATACCAGATTCCATAAGAAAACCTTGCACTCCCCATGTAATATTACCTGCTTGACCAAGTTCAGGGCGACCGTTAATGTAAAAATCAACAAAGAAATTATTGGTATAACCCACGTCCACATTCCCTTGATTTTTAATCGTTATGGAGATGGTAGATTCTTCTTCTGCACTGGAAGTATGACTTTTGAATCTCTCTTTGGAAGAACTCGGTAAAATTTGAACATCCGTCACAACCAAATCAACTCCATCCATTTCGCCACCGACCTGAATTGTGTATGGGTCAGACACATTATTAGTTTCATCCGTTTCTGTCACGTTATTTTCTGTATCCACTTGGGCATACAGTTCATGTGCAGGTTTATCGAAGGTGTAGATTTCGGCAAAGGTAACTGTTTCACCTACGTTAAGCCATATACCTTGAATGCCCCATGAAATGTTTCCTGATACATCAGGTTGCGGCACAGTATCCACATACATATCTAAAAAGAAATTGTTGGTGGGATAAACTGATTCAGTCCCTTGATTTTTGATAGTAATTATTATGGTGGCAGGTTCACCAATTTGAGGCGAACTTGGCTCAACTCGAATATTGCTTACGATTAAATCTGGTGCCTGGCTCGGAGGTATTGGGGTTGGGGTTGGCGTTGCGGTAGCACCTATCACAATAACACTTAAAGGACCAAAGACATTATTTTGTTCGTATACTTCGTCAACATTATTATCGGTATCTACTTTAACATAAATATACCGTGAACCACCAGCTAAATTAAGTGTACCTTCAAGAGTCTGACTCATGCCCGCAGATAATTCAACACCTTGCGTTGTCCATGTTATGTTTCCTGCCTCATCAACTTCAGGTTTGCGGTCGACATAGACATCGGTAAAGAAGCTATCATTGGCTGGCACTGACAGCATGCCTTGATTAAGAATTGTAACTCTAATTGTTGCAGGTACATCTGCTTGCGGTGATTCGGGTATAATTTGAACATCGGTGATAACCAAGTCGATACCATCCGCAATCGGCACTGTTGGTGTTGCAGTGGGAGTCGGCGTTGCCGTCGCAGTCGGTCTGCTGGTTTGATGATAAGTGGTATGTATGTTTTATTCAAGCCCTGTAAGAATAAACGTGTTGAAGCCGTATTACGGCATCGTTGCTGATGTTGAGACTGCCGCTTCCTCCATCAACTGTCGGTGTAACATGTAAACTAATGGTAACGGCTGATTGAGGATTAATTGTACCCAAGTTGCACAAGACTTTTGTCAAAGTAAGCTTTGACGCTCCTGTGTCATTATTATGATTGCATGTTCCTTGAGTGAGAATGGCAGAACCCATTTCGATATTTATTGGGCTAGGCAGATTGATTGTACCAAGATTTGCCATGTTCGGTAGGACATCGGTTAAAACGACCCCCGTTGCCATGCTTAGACTCGGATTGCTGACCACGATGGTATAGATTATTTCTTGCCCAAGTTCAATCATGCTTTTATTTACTGTTTTGCTGACGAATAAATCAATCTCTTGAGGCAATTCGTCATTATCAGTAATGACGGCTGTCATGGTAACTACGATACCGTCATAAAGCTGGTCTGGACTGCCCACTGAATTTGTGATGACTGCCATGTGTAGTTCGTCCTCGATTTGGTCATCATCGTTCGCCGTGACGATGACCGCATGTGGTATCATCCAATTTGTCACATCAAATCGCACACTGCTTGGGCTGACGGTTAGCTGCTCATCAGTAGTTTTAATGGTGACAAATACTGATGCTGACGGTTCGCTACCTAATTTCATGGTATAAGTGTCCGTAATGCCATCTTCAGAAATGAACATGCTCAACGGCTCTATCAGCAATTCGCCGCTGTCATTATCGATAATTGTGGCTGTGATATTCGACATGGTAAAAGCATTATAATTCGGGTCATTACTGCCGACAACTTGAGTAATAACCCCCGTATGCAATTCTTCTACATAAGGGTCATCAATGGCTGTAACAGTTATGTATTTCGGAATATGCCAATTATTTTTGTCAAACTCCACCGTATTAAAATTTATTGTTCCTACACCTGTGCCAATATCAGCGGGGGCGATTATTGTATTCAATTGCTCATCAGGATTAATACTAATTGCCACTGTGGTGATTGGTTCACTTTCTAAGACTATGCTATATGTCTGACCATGCTCACCCTCGGCAATATCGAGCATGGTCGGGCTGACCACGATATTAGCCGTATCGTCATCGCTGATAATGACTGTGACTTGCATTTGAGCGGAGGTGTTATATTGCGGGTCATCACTCGTAGATGTATGGGCGATAATGCTGGCATGAGTATCGGCTTCATCAATATCATCATCAATCGCAGTAACCTGAATTGTTTGAATTTCTGTCCAACTATCTGGCTCGAAAATGATGCTTGCATGTGAGATGCTGATTTGACCCCACCCTTTGCCCCTCCCCTTCAACAAGGAGAGTGGAGTCATGTCAATTGTGACGGTAGCAGTCGGTCGGCTGTTTAGGCTAATTTGATAACTGCCGCTTTCACCTTCTAACATGGTTAATTGCGTGGGTGTAATTGTTACGCCGAGCGTATCATCATCGGTAATTGCTATGGTTACATCTGGCAGAATGAGCATGCCATACATAACATCGGTACTGGTGATGGCATGGGTGATGGTATTATAATACACATCAGGCTCGTCGAAATTATCGTCAATCACGGTTAGGGTAACGGTTTGTGGTTCCGTCCATGTCGTCGGACTGAAAACGAGCATGGTCGATGTCAAAGCAAGGTCAACCCCACCCCCTGCCCCTCCCCTTTGAATGGGAGGGGTTGTGGAGAGGGCAAGGTCGAGTGTAATTGTTACTACATCTGTTGGTTCGCTATTCAAGTTGATTTGGTATGTGTCTGTATCGCCTTCATTTAGCATGAATAAGGTCGGCGATATCGTCACGCCATAAGTATCATCGTCAGTAATCGTTATGGTTACTTCGGACAAAGTGAGCATGTCATACATCAAATCATTACTGGTGATGGTATGGCTGATAATGTTTTGATAAGTATCAGGCTCGTCGAAATTATCGTCAATCACGGTTAGGGTAACGGTTTGTGGTTCCGTCCATGTCGTCGGACTGAAAACGAGCATGGTCGATGTCAAAGCAAGCATTGACCCTCCAGAATCGTCAATGTTTGCTTTGACAGTAATTGTTACTACATCTGTTGGTTCGCTGTCAAGGCTGATTTGATAAGTGTCTGTATCACCTTCATTTAACATGAATAAGGTCGGCGATATCGTCACGCCAACGATGTCATCATCGGTGATAACTGCATATACGTTCATTAAAATCTGTTTGCTATACAACGGGTCATCACTCTGAATAAAGTGAGCGATGGTGCTGGTATGAGGTGTCGTTTCATCCCAATTGTCGTTTATAGCTGTGACGGTGATGGGTTGCGGCATGTCCCAGTTATCGGCGGTAAATGCCAACTCCGTATCTGACATGATAATTTCGCTGTCATGGGTCATGGTGATAATCACTGTGCTGGTCGGTTCGCTATTCAGAACGATAGTGTACATGTCAAAGCAAGCGTTGACGCTCCTTGTGTTGACGCTCTTGGTGTTGACGCTCTCGTCCTCTATGCATGACTCGGAAATATGGATAAATTGACGACTAATCGTAACATCGGTGGTGTCGTTATCCTCGATTGAAATGGTCACATCAGATATATCGAAGTCGTCATATTTCGGGTCATTGCTGATGACGGTATGAGCGATGGTATACGTGTGTGGCATGGTTTCATCAATTAAATCATCTATGGCAGAAACGACAATCGTTTGCGGCGTATCCCATGTATCAGCATTAAATGTCAGCTGATTTGGTGAGATTGATGCACTAAGATTCGGACTTTCTATCGCCATGTCAATTTCAACAAGGGCAGTCGGCTCGCTATTCAAGACGATGGTATAGCTATCAGTAATTCCGTTTTCGCTGACGTTGAGTAGGGTTTCATCCACGTAAATTCCTACGGTATCATTATCGGCAATATCCACATAAATCGGCGATATGAAAATATCATTGTAACTTGGGTCAGCACTTCCAGCGGTATGACGCACTAATGTTTGATGCTGCTCGCTTTCGTCAATATCATCATTAACGGCTGTAACCTGAATTGTTCTCGGTATATCCCATTCACTCTTGAGGAATGTAAGTGCCATTGGTGAAATTGAAACTTGCATGTTATCAAAGGTACTGGTAATAATGACAGGTCCCGTCGGTTCACTATTTAGATAAATTTGATATGTGGCGGTTATGCCATCCTCTGTAACATCAACTAAATCTTTGCTGACGGTTACTGCAAAGTTGTCGTTATCCTCTATAACTGCTGTAACATCTTGGGCAAATATCGAGTTGTAGCCAATATCATAATTGGGGTCATCACTGTTGACGGTGTGAGTTATGACTGCATTATGGAAATCTTCTTCGGCGGCACTGTCATCTCTAGCAGTAACGGCGATAATTTGCGGTACATGCCAGTTGCTGGGCGTGAAATTGAGATTACTGTTTGATAGGTCGACCTGTCCACTACCCTCAGACACAATGATATTGACAACTTCGTAAGGTTCACTGGTCAGGACAATTTGGTATGTATCTGTGATTCCATCTTCGGATAAAACGAGGTCGGTCGGCTCGATGTTGATGCCATGTTCATCGTTATCTATGATGAGAACGTTGATGTCTGTCAGACCAAGGTTTGACGATTCATTATAACTTTGGTCGTCGCTTTCGGTCACATGATGAAGAATGGTAGAATTTTGGGCACTGGTCTCATCAATCGTATCATCAATCGCCATGACGACAACTGTTTGAGGAATATTCCATGTCAAATTGGTGAAATACAAAGTGTCCGCCGATAAGGTCAGTTGGTCATAGCTGACTTGACTTTGCATGTCGGCAATAGTAACGCTTACATCATTGTATGGTTCGCTTGCCAGATAAACTTGATAAGTGCTCGTAATAGAACCATCTTCTGCCAAGCCAATATCTGTCACGGAAACGATTAATCCAACGGTATCGTTATCGGCAATTAAGACCAAAACGGTTTGATTAAGAGCGGCATATCGTGGGTCATCACTGGTTATGACATGCTCAATCGTGGAGGTATGCGTTTCGGTTTCATCCCAACTATCGTTTACAGCGGTGACGATAATTGTTTGTGCGATATGCCAATTCCCTGATGTAAAGACGAGGGTATTTGTCAGAGCAAGCGTTGATACTCCTGTCAATGCTAGGTTTGTTTGCAATGGGTCATGGGAGATGGTAATTGTTACGGGAGCAGTCGGCTCGCTGTTCAAAACGACATCGTAATTGGCAGTCATGCCATCTTCTGAAATATTCAATGTCAATGGACTGACCAGTAAATTACTCACATCTTCATCGACCACTTGAACGACAACATCGTCAATAGCGATACTATTATAGTCGGGATTTGTGCTGACCGAAGTGTGCATCAAGGTAACCGTTTTCGGTGTAATTTCCTGAATGTCATCATTGATTGCAGTAATTTCTATGGTCTGCGTAATGAGCCAATTATTCTCATGGAAGACAAGCGTCGTATTGGTAAACGGAGCTATGTGATTAAGTGAACCAATTTCAATTTGGTCATGGTCAATGGGGTCTGTGGTTAAAGTCACGGTCACCATGCCCGCGGGATTACTGTTCAAACGCACTCCGTAACTTTCAACCGTATTATTTTCTGTAACGGTTATTGTTTTGGAGCCGTGTCCAATGTCGCTGTGATGTTGACCGTTCCCACATCTTCATCGAAATGATGAACAATTTTGCCGAAGGTGAGACGCGGTAATAGAACATCAACGCCGATATTCGCCTCGTTATCATTGGCATTGCCTTCGACATCTGTTCCACCAATTGTGGTTGTATTCGTGAATCGGTTATCAGTAGTAAAGTCGACTGCGACTTCACCCGTAATAGTAATTACGCCACTTTCATTTGGATTAAGTGGTTCAACTTGCCAAACAAATCCGCCTGTTTGGGTAATGGTTGCTCCACTGTTTGTATAGCTTGTATTGACAACGTTACTCGGAACAAAATCGGTAATCACTACTCCTAATGCTTCGGAGGGACCATAGTTAATGAAAGTTAAAGTATAGGTGATGGGGTCGCCTGGTCTAAACATATCACTTGAAGCGACTTTGTTAATAGCTAAGTCAACCAATGACCCAGTGCTGTTGGTGTCAATGCTGTTTTCATTGCCTGGATTGGGGTCATTGTTGAATGAATTATTAATCACCGAAACCGTATTTTGGATAGAACCTTCTGCTCCTGAGTCAACGGTTGCATAGACAGTATAAATAATTCGGCTTCCTTCGGGCATGCTCACGTTCTGAACTAGGTTATTGCCTGCCCCCGATGCACACCCTGATGCCCCATTCGCTTGCGAGCACATCCATGAAACGTTGTTCAATTCAACGGGGTCAAAGACATCCACGATTTGAACCGCAGAAATATCACTAGGTCCGGCATTGGTCACGACTATGGTGTATGTTATCGATTCACCTGTGGTGACGGGTCGCGGTAGGCTTGATTTGTGAACCTGTAAATCTGCGGCACGTAACACCTCGATGTCGAATGAGTCCATGACACTTTCAGCATTATTATTTGGCGAAATACCTGTTTTTCCTAAATCGTTAATGGTCACGCTCATGGTATCAATACCATCGTCAAAATTATTGTAATTTGCATCAGGGCTATAGATGACACGTGTAAGATATTCATTCAGGGTTTCTTGGTTTCGTGTACATATCACGGTTGCAGTATTTATTCCTGAACATCCAGTGGTAGCACCCGTATCAAAATAGATTGTGCCATTATTCACGTTCAGAGTAAAACGCACATTGGATGTTCCCGCATCAATATCGCTGAAACTGATTCCACTAATTGGCAGGTCTGTATCTTCATTGACAGTCTGGTCACTAGGAACATTTAATGTTGGAGCATCATTTTTTGTTGGAGCATCATTTTTGCCGTCGACTTCTACAGTAAAGTCGCCCGTATTTGAGTCAGTGCCATCGGAGGCAGTAACGGTTATAATCGCAGTACGGCTCGGCTCGGCGGCGGCATTTGTGGCGACTTGTGGCTCATCGGGAACAGATGTAATGTCCATGCTATAAAATGACGTATCTCCCGGCTATAAAATGACGTATCTCCCGATGTAGTTTGAGGGTTTATGACAATATTTTGAATTAGTCCCGAATCTGATGAAACAGCACTTACGGCTAAGTTGTCAATATTACTATCACTATCCTGCACACTAAATAACAATCCCATCAAAGATTCATCTTCCCAAAAACTTTGAGTCGATGAAGGTAAGCCTGTTACAGTAGGCGGGTCATTAACGGGGTCAACTTGGAGATAAATATATTGAGTATCACCAAGCGAACCCCCTGAACCGTAAGAACCATTATCGTTGATATTGACCATGATATTTGCCGTTCCATTGTAATCTTGGTCGCCTTGATAAGTCATGCCATCCAAGGCATTATTAATTTCCGACAATGTACCGTCGAATGTTATTAAGCCTGTCCCATTTCCTGAAAGGTTACTCAATCCAGTGGTTGAACCTAATATAACATCGCCATTGGTCGCCGAAAGAAAGACTCTCAAATCATCGCTTGCTTGTGCATCATCGACGAGCGTTATAAGATTTCCAGCAGAAAACGTTAATGGTGTATCCTCATTCACCGATATGCGAGATGATGACGATGATGCTGGCACAGTGATTTGTGGTTTATCATTTACTGCGGCGAGGGTGACAGCGATGGTTGCCGTATCTGTCAAAGCTGAAGGACCACCACGACTACCTAAATCATCCACTAAAATTGTTATCGTATCCGAACCGTAATAATCGCTAGAACCAAGAAATGTCACGGTGCTTAATGCGGCGTTGATTTCTGCCTGCGTGCCTTGATATGTCATGCTCGATGTGCCATTGCCGCTACCACTTAAACCGCTAGTCGTATCTAAGGTCAAGGTGCCGTTGTTTGCTGTCATGCTAAATTCGATGTCATCAGGAGTCGCATCGGGGTCGGTGTAAGAGTCATCGCTGATACTTATACCTGAGATAGACAAATTTACATCTTCGGAGCCATTTTGTGAACTAGGTACAGTAATTATCGGAGCATCGTTTACGGGGTCAATCGTAATATCTATGGAGGCATGTGCTGCAAGGGTTACTACAGTAGCGGGATTTTCACGAAACCAGCCGTTATCATCCACATTGATATTTATCTTATCTGTTTGATTATAATCGGCGGCGGGTGTAAAAGTAATGTTGGTCAACGCCGAATTAATTTTGTCCAATCGCCCATACAATGTAACATTATTGGTCCCATTACCCGTCACAGTCAAACCTGATGGCGTTGAACCAAGCGTCAATATTCCACCATTGGTGGTGGATAAATCCACATCTAATTTGTGGCTATTGTTGTTATCAATGGCATCATCGGTAATGCTAATCATTGTGCCAAAATCAAGAATAGTGTCTTCGTCAGTCGTCTGAGCTGTCGGCACATGGATGACAGGTGAGTCGTTGCTTGCCGATAAGTCGACATTAAAACTATAACTATCAGTCTGAATCCCGCCTGAACCAAACTGCCCTAAATCGCTTATGTCCAAAGTTATGGTATCAACACCATAAAAACCAAAAGTATCAAAACCAGTTGGGTCGCCCAAATAAGTTATGCTACTTATGGCATTATTGATGTTCGTCTTATCGCCTTGATATGTCATGGAAGATGTACCATCGCCGCCACTGACTATGTTTAAACCCGTTGTGCTGTTTAAGGTGATGGTGCCATCCGAGCATGATAAACTAAATTGCATAGTATTTAATCCCGAATCATCATCAATACTCAATCCCGTAATGGTCAAATCGGTATCTTCTATGCCGT
>NBMH01000187.1 GCA_002084875.1 Anaerolineaceae bacterium 4572_78
GTAATATTGGCAAAATCAGCTCGCATGGTTTTGACGGATTCGGGTGGCTTGCAAAAAGAATCGTATTGGCTAGGTGTACCATGCATTACATTACGAGATGAAACTGAATGGGTTGAAACCGTTGATGCAGGTTGGAATGTGCTGGCTGGGGCAAATAAAGAGGTAATTGTGGATAATGTTACATTTTTTTCTAAACCTGTTTTACATCCAAACTTGTATGGCGATGGTAAGACAGCACAAGAATGTGTAACTTTACTAAGTTGAATATATGACCACAAATAAGAAAAAGACAAGTGGCTTTGCTAAAGATGTATTAAAATTAGTAACGGGGACCACATTTGCCCAAGTTCTAGCAGTGCTTGCTTCCCCTATTCTAACTCGGTTATATAATCCTGATGCGTTTGGTATTGTAGCTTTATTTGCTTCCATTGTAAGTATCGTTAGCATAATTTCTTGCATGCGTTATCAACTCACGATTATGCTACCTGACTCAGATGAAGAAGCAGCAAATTTATTTGCTGTTAGTGTTATTTTTGTTATCATAACGACACTGACAACAATACCTGTTATTTGGTTGGGACAAAAGGCAATTCCATATTGGTTAAACGAACCTAAAATTGGCTTTTATCTTTGGTTAATACCCATTTCCGTATTTTTAAGTGGTTTATTTCTTGCCCTTAATTATTGGAATTCCCGTACAAAACATTTTGGGCGTTTATCCGTTACCCAAGTTATTCGTTCAACAGGACAGGTAGGTGGAAAACTAGGAGCAGGTTTTGCAGGATATGCTACTGGCGGTAGCATGATTGGGGCAAATGTGTTTGGTCAAGCTATTGCCACAATTGTTTTAGGTGGACAAATTTGGCATGATGATAGTTTATTGATACGTAGCAGTATCACCTGGCAAAAAATATGGGAAGGTATTAAACGTTATAAGGAATTTCCCTTGTATGGCACATGGTCGGCATTGTTAAATACAATCTCATGGCAATTACCTGTATTTTTTTTAGCCTCATTTTTCTCTGCTACAGTTGTGGGATATTATGCTTTGGGAACACGTTTATTACGATTGCCTATGAGTTTAATTGGTGGCTCAATCGGGCAGGTTTTTTTTCAACGGGCGGCAGTTGCCAAAAATGAAGGAACACTTCACATCGTTGTTGAAAATGTTTTTCGTCAGTTGGTAAAAATAGGATTATACCCTTCACTGATGTTAATGCTAGTCGGTGAGGATTTATTTATCCTCGTGTTTGGCTCAAATTGGGCTGAAGCAGGCGTTTATGTGCAAATTTTAAGTATCTGGACATTTTTCTGGTTTATTTCTTCGCCATTAAGCACATTATTTAGTGTCCTAGAACGGCAAGATATTTCCTTGTATATTAATATTGCCATTTTTTTATCTCGTTTATTGGCATTAGGTATTGGTGGATATTTTGGCAATGCTCGTCTAGCTCTCATACTGTTTGGTGGGTCAGGTATTTTGGTATACGGCTATTTGAGTGTTCTCATTGTCAACTTATCTGGAGTTTCATGGAAAGCCATTGTACAAATTTTATTTTCAAATCTTATTTTCTTTTTACCATCAGGCGGCATAATTATTATTTTGATTATGTTTTATTTACCTGCCTGGCTTATTGTTGTTGCAACGGGTATTTTAACAACCATTTATTTTTTCTATATTTTGGCAACAGACCCACAATTGTTTCAATTACTTGAACGTATGGGAGTTGTACATAAAATCAAAAAGTATTTACCTAAGTTATGAAAAAGATTGTTAATGGTTTTAAACGGATTCGTAATGAAATTATTTATGTATTATTAAAGCCATTTGGAGATGCTTTTTCTGACAGGAAATTTCCTGCAACACTTTTGTTAAAACAAGTAATTATTCAGAAAATATTGAGAATTAATGGGCATGTTCCCTGGCCAGTTCATGCTTCATCGTATGTTTCTGCTCCCAATAAAATTATACGAGGTAATCGTTGTCCTGGATTATCACGAGGATGTCATATTGATGGACGAAATGGAACTCATTTTGGTGAAAATGTTTGGATTGGTCCAAGAGTAAGTATTATTAGTATGAATCATGATACTAATAACTATCACCAATATATTATCGAAAAACCAACTATCATTGGAAATAATTGTTGGTTGGGTGTGAATAGTACCATTTTGCCAGGTGTGGAATTAGGTAATCATGTCATTGTAGCAGCCGGATCTGTTGTAACTAAATCTTTTCCAGAGGACGATATAATTTTAGCAGGAGTACCCGCTAAAATTGTAAAACGATTAGAACCATACGGTACATTATACCCATGATACAAAGTTATAGGCAAAAAACATATTCAAAAGGAGCATCTTTGTTAAAATTCGGTTTTAAAGTAATCGAAAAATTTATCCTGCCTAATAGTAATGATAATAGTCCTGATGCTGTTTTTATTATTGGACCACCCCGTTCAGGTACAACATTGTTATATCAATTGATGCTTTATCATTATCATTTTGCTTACTTTTCTAACTTTACCGTTAAATTTTATCGTACCCCAATCATAGCATCATGGCTTGGAAAAATATTGCATAAGAACCAAAATAGTTCTTATGGTTTTACATCCAACTACGGGCAAACTAAAAATCGTTGGGGACCCCATGAAGCAGGAGAGTTTTGGTATCAATGGTTTCCGAGAGGTGAACATGTTTATGTTGCCCATGGAAAAACACCTAAGTTACATTTAAAAGAATTGAGGCAAGGGATAATTGGCATGAATAATATTACAGGCATGCCTGTAATATTTAAAAACACTTATAATTCCATGCGAATTGCTCCTATTATGGAAGCAATACCCGAAGCATGTTTTCTTGTTTGCCGTCGTAATCCGCTTGATATTGCCCAATCCATTCTTAACGCTAGAATAAAAGCACAAAAAGATAAAAATCAGTGGTGGGCTTTACCACCTAAAGAAATTGATCAAATCAAAGCACATCCTTATTGGGAACAAGTAATTGAACAAGTGTATTATACTTATCAGCAAATTGAAACTGATAAAAACCAGTTCCAAGCAAATCGTTTCTATGATATTAGTTATGAATCTTTGTGTAAAAATACACACGATACCATGTCAAGCGTTGAACAATTTTTGAACGGAAATGATATAGTATTAACAAGTCAAAATAAGCTAATTCCAAGTCACTTGTCTTTTTCAACAGGGAAAAAGGTAAGTGATAAGGATTATTATCTTATTGTTGAAACAGCTAATAAATTATGGAGAGAACATCATTAATAAAAAGATAGGAACAATTTTCTCACAGCCTTGGTGGCTAGATGCTGTTGTACCCAATCAATGGGATGTTATTGAAATCAAAAAAGGAAATACTGTTATTGCTCGTATGCCTTATGTGTTCAAGCAAAGTCGCTTGGGCTTTCGGATGATTACCATGCCGCCATTAACCCAAACGTTGGGACCAGCATTTGCTTCACATCATGCCAAATATGTAAAGCAACTATCTGAACAGCATAAACGTATAACTAATCTTATTGAACAATTACCAGCATTTGATTATTTTTCTCAAAATTTTCATTACACTGTTACTAACTGGTTACCTTTTCATTGGCATGGCTTTCAGCAAACAACCCGTTATACTTATGTCATTGAAGACTTAAGTAATTTAGATGCAGTTTGGAAAGGAACACGAGAAAATATTAGAAGAAATGTTCGTAAAGCTAAAAAACAATTAACTATTCGTACTGACTTAACATTGGATTCATTTCTCGACTTGAATGAAAAAACCTTTCAACGTCAAAATTTATCTTTGCCCTATAGCCGTGAACTGGTTTATCGGATTGAGCAAACATGCACAGCACAAAACTGTCGGAAAATGTTTTTTGCCGAAGACGCTCAAGGACTATTACATGCAGCTGTTTATATTATTTGGGATGAAAACGCTGCCTATTACCTCATGGGAGGAGCCGACCCCGAATTGAGAAATAGTGGGGCAACCAGTTTTTTAATGTGGGAGGCAATTCAATTTGCTGCAACGGTTACACAAACATTTGATTTTGAAGGTTCTATGATACAACCTGTTGAGCGTTTTTTTAGAGCCTTTGGGGCAAAACAAAAACCATATTTTCACGTTTATAAAGTTAATTCAGCACTGTATAAAATGCGACAAGATATACGGTCATGGATAAGAGTGTGGCGTGATAAATAATTCCCAAAGTTTACTAACCAAAACAGCAATTAATTATGTCTATCAACAATTTTTTCAAAGAATGGGTATATTTGATTTTCAGTCTTTAGGTATATCAATGTATTATGCCAAACCATATCCAACTGATTCTGAAAATGTCACCGTTTTTATCATACCATGCAAAAAAGAGGCATGGCATACCCTATTAAATCGGGAAGCAAATACATTGGATTGGTTGCCTATACATAATGTTTTTCCACATGGTTTTCCTTTGCCTTTTCACGATTCCATACCAATTTTATTTTGGGGTGAAGGATATGAAAATAATTCAAAGCATTATGCTGAAAAAATAGATGATAAAACAGTTGTTTTCTATGCGGATATTATCGTTGCCACATTTTTCATGCTTACTCGCTGGGAGGAAACTATTATCCCAATTCGAGACCAACATGAGCGATTTCCTGCAACTGCCAGTGTTGCTTATAAACAAGGTTTTTTAGACCGCCCAATTGTTGATGAATATACCTTGATTTTGCAAGCATGGTTAAAGGTGTTGTTGCCACAATGGAATCCGACTCCACCACAGTTTTCAGTCAAATTAAGCCATGATAAGCATGATATTTATTTTCAAGGGATTTATTTTTTGGCAGAACTGTCAAAGCAATATACAATGGACAGTGCTTTTTATTTTAAGTCTTCGGAATGGAGCGAATTTGATACAGGCTATAATCCATGCAGTCCCTTAATAAAAGCATGCATTGCCGATTTGCAAGAGCAAGGTTTTGAGGTAGGATTTCACCCTAGTTATTATACCTTGAATAACCCAACCCAATTGGCTAAGGAAAAGCAATACATGGACATGGTACTTGGTCAAAACAAATATGGAGGACGGCAACATTATTTGCGGTTTCATGTTCCAAATACATGGCGGCATTGGGAACAGTTGGGCTTGACTTA
>NBMH01000188.1 GCA_002084875.1 Anaerolineaceae bacterium 4572_78
AGTATTCGGCTATGCATCATAATAAACCATTGTAACTACTTCACCATTGACGTACTTTTCAAATGATTCTTTATCTGTAACTTCCATTTCGGAATAGGTCAATTCCGTGCCGTTGTCGGGGCGTTCTTCAGGGAAAACGCAGGTGATTAATTTACGAAGTCCCGCGTAAACCCATGTAGCAGAGCGACCTTCGTAGGTAAAAGAATTAAGGCTATCTCCTTCATCCTCTTTTGCTCGTTTTTCAGCTTTTTCAAGTGCTTCATCGTCAGACTCGGCAGAAATTAAAACTACGTTTTCCATAATAGGATATTTATTTTGATTGTTATCCTTAAATTTAACATACATAATTGCATGAGCGGCATACCATTGTAACATAAAATCACCTTTTTTGTCGTTTTTGATTATTACGACAACCAAACATTTTTTGAGCCGTTACAATATCTTGGATGTACACTTTATCTTTTGGTCTAGCTAGTTTAGCTCCTGACAGCATTAATTTTAAAATATCGCATGGCTCTCTACCAATCATTTGTATTAACCATGTGAAAATTATAAATGAACTAAAGTTAATTGTCAAAATGGATGATAAAATTTGAGACGATGCGGGCTAATGTAGAATCATAAAGCTGATTTTGTGATTTCTGTTATGGTAGGCTATAATACGGATATCTAGTTTGGTACGAAAGACATTATAGGTTTCAAAAAATATGGCAAAACGCAAACACAAAAAACTAACTGAAACACAAATTAATAATTTGCTCACAAAAACCGTCCAAGCCTTCCATGACGGGAATTTGATTGTTTTCTACAATAGTGTGACTGACTTAAAACGACAACTAAAAGTCGACACACTAAAAACTGCCATGCATACCCTTGCCATGCAGATTACAGATGAAGGGACTCCGACAAAAAGCCGCTTCAAAGCATTTGAGATTATTGCTAATTTGTGCAGATTACAGATGAAGGGACTCCGACAAAAAGCCGCTTCAAAGCATTTGAGATTATTGCTAATTTGCAGTGGTGGGAGTACCCCAGAAAATATTTGTGTGGTGTTATTGGGGATATACTATCAGTAAATACACAAAACTATGCGGCTTGTGTGAAACGTGAACAACAAACCAGGGAAGTGTGACGAGGCAATTGAAAAATATGAGCGTGCTTTGGAAAATAATCCTGAGGATGCAAAGACATGGAATAATTATGGAAATGCCTTATCTGATTTAGGGAAGTATAACGAGGCAATTGAAAAATATGAGCATGCTTTGCTAATTAATCCTGAGTATGCAAATGCATGGTATAATTATGGAACTACCTTATCTAATTCAGGAAAGTATAACAAAGCAATTGAAAAATATGAGCATGCTTTGGAAATTAATGATGAGGATGCAAATGCATGGAATAATTATGGAAATGCCTTAGCCGATTTAGGGAGGTATAACGAGGCAATTGAAAAATATGAGCATGCTTTGGAAATTAATGATGAGGATGCAAATGCATGGAATAATTATGGAAATGCCTTAGCCGCTTTAGGGAGGTATAACGAGGCAATTGAAAAATATGAGCATGCAAGGCAAACCCCTGATTTTCCTAAGTATGCTGGTCGCATTATGATTTTTCTTGGTTCACTGTATTATCGAACCAAACAGCAAAAAAAAGGACAACAATGCTTTGAATGGCTTATTGAACATGTTGGTGCTGGTGACAAAGATGCAGTTCGTTTACGAACCGCTCATGAAATATTAGCCACTGACTCTGAAAATGAATATGCCATTGACATCTTGGAACAAATCACCGCCGAATCGCCACAATATAAAGAATCTTCTCATACCCTCGCATTGGTCGTATCACCCAAAAAATTTTGGGATATGTTTCGTCCTGGCAGTAAGCATCATCTAAAAAATACGCAACAACTTGACCATTCCTTGTATCATAAATTTGCGGGGGAAATGGGCTTGTTAAAGGTAATCGTTCACAGCATTAAACGATATAGCCATC
The DNA here is from genome assembly GCA_002084875.1 of Anaerolineaceae bacterium 4572_78. Lineage (GTDB taxonomy): Bacteria > Chloroflexota > Anaerolineae > 4572-78 > 4572-78 > 4572-78. The sequence continues at coordinate 1,996 of NBMH01000188.1, forward strand.
AAAATGGCACCATGCCGACCGAAGTTGATGAGCAATTAACAAATTTGATTGAACAAGTCGAAATGATGAATAGAGAAATGCTTGATAGGCGGCAGGCAGAAAAAACAAAAATCAGGGAAATACCCCATGACAATTATCGAGCCATGTTGCAAGTAATATCTGACTCGGCTCATGACATGGCAGATTTTATCAATAATCAATTGGCGATTTTGGAGGCGGATGTACGGTATATTTTACGCACTCTGCCCGCCGACCATGCCTATCGAGATTATTTTAGCGAATTATTAACCCAAGCCGAATTAACTCAACGGGCTTTGAATGACCTAAAGGCGGTGAATGAAGGGATTGTTATTCGACACAGCCGTTTTCGTGTGCATGATATTTTTGTCAAATGGCTAGAAACTCCACAAATTAGCAATGCTCATATCACGATTGACGTTAGTAAAAATGGGCAGGATATGATGGTTGGGGACTTGGAAAAAATTCGTAGTATGTTGAGTGAACTGGTCAATAATTCCTTGAAACATAATCGGGATAAAACCGATTTGAGAATTACTATGACTACCAATGAAACATAATCGGGATAAAACCGATTTGAGAATTACTATGACTACCAATGATGCCTTTGACCCACCGCATGCTCGTCAAAAATTCATACATAATAAACAGAAATATTTGCAAATTAATTTCATGGATAATGGTGAAGGAATTGCTTTTGAGCGGAAATACCGTGTTTTTCTTGCCCTTGAAACTACCTCAAAGAAAAATAAAGGAAGTGGCTTGGGCTTGTTTATTATTTACAAGACCCTCAAAAAAATGCACGGCTTTATTCATGAAGTGGGTGAGCAGGGGGTCAAATTTGAAATTTATGTTCCATACGTGAAATGAAACAGTTTGGTTATCAACATATTAAGTGTATTGACAATGTTCCTGAATTTGAACGGTCATTAAAAGAGGTATATTTTGATGTCATAGTACTCGACATGAACATGGGTAATAGCGATTTAACAGGTGGCTTAAACATGCTGGAAGTCGTGGAAAATAATCATATAACTTCGGCGGTCATCATTTTGACTGCCAATGATACCGTTACTAATTGTCGCCAAGCATTTTTGCAGGGTGCATGGGATTACATCTCCAAAAATTGGGAAGGTGATACCTTTGAAATGGTGCATGACTCGATTCAAAATGCCTTGCAAAAATTAAATCGCTGGGGCAATGTGGATAATGACCGTTGGTTTAACGAAAATAAAACTGACCTCATGCAAAAACGTCCTGGACAATGGATTGCCATTCTCAATCAGGACATCATCGAATCGGCTTACACTAAAGATGAGCTAATCAAAAAATTACGAGGCTTGAGTTTGCCTGCTGTGGCGACTACGATTGAACATGTGCTACCGCAAGTTCATTCTCCCAATCTACAAAATGAACATCTCATGGAAATTATTAACGAAGATGAAAATCAAACCGTAGATTTTAAGAAAACAGCTTGCCGAACCATGAATCCAAAGGCAACTAATCCAAAAGAACCCAAAGCCATACAGAAAATTGTCAAGGAAGTGGCATCGTTTATGAATAGTAAAGTTGGCGGTGCAGTCATCATTGGAGTGCGTGATAAAGACCATGAAATTGTGGGGGTGGAGTTAGATTATGTGGTCGCCGTTAAGCAAAAAAGCAGACAAAATTGGGATGGTTATGAGTCATTCATTCGTCAAATTTTAGATGATAATCTGACAAGTAACAAGCCGTTGGAATACAAAATTTATCGGCACGAACTCGCTGGCAAAATGGTTTGTCGCATTGCCGTGCCGCCTGCTAAGAGTGAAGTTTATCATAACGACATCAAGAAAACCACATGTTTTTCTGTTCGGGATGGGAGTCGTTCTAAAACGTTAAATGTACGTGAAACGGTTAGCTATGTTTTAGCTAATCACTCAGCTAATTCATAAGTTTTAGCTTTAGCCCATGCCATAGTTTCATGCACTGATTCCAACGTAAGTTTGGTATTGTCATGGCTTGCCAGCACATCACGGATTATCGGGGCGATGTCCATGAAAGCGACCTGTTCACTTAAAAATAAATCAACCAATACCTCATCACTTGCCACCAATGCGGCGGGATATGTTCCCCCTAATTTGCCCGCATGGTATGCCAAATCCAAACAAGGAAATCGCTCCAAATCAGGCTTTTCAAAAGTTAGCATGTTGGTTTTAGTCCAATCCAATTCCGTAAATTTGCTTGATATACGACTAGGATATGTTAAGGCGTATTGAATGGCATGGTGCATGTCGGGCATGTTAAGTTGAGCTTTAATGGAGCCATCTATAAATTCGACCATCGAATGAACGATACTTTGTGGATGAATCAATGCCTCAATTTTATTGTACGGTTGCCCAAAAAGCCAATGAGCCTCGATTACTTCTAGTCCCTTGTTCATGAGAGTAGCAGAATCAATAGTTACTTTTTTACCCATTGACCAATTAGGATGTTTTAATGCTTGTTTAGGCGTGACATTTTCTAGTTCTGTTATGTCCCAAGTACGAAACGGACCTCCCGAAGCAGTCAACAACAATCGTCGAATATTGTCGTAGTCCTCGCCGACCAAGCACTGCCATAAAGCACTATGTTCGCTGTCAATGGGACGGATTTCTATGTTATTTGCTTTAGCACTCGCCATGACCAATTCACCGCCGATGACCAATGTTTCTTTATTTGCCAAAGCAATTTCTTTATTTGCCTGAATTGCAGCTAGAGTAGCCATGATTCCCACTGTGCCAGAAGTAGCTACTACTACCATGTCAACCTGTGGATGGGTAGCTAATTCGACCAATGATTCCATGCCTTGTACAACTTTCGTTTGCCCAACAAGGTTTGTAAAATCTACATTCGTATCGCTAATGCCAACCATAGCAGGTTTGAATTTTTGGACTTGCTGTTTAAGCAAGCTAACATTTTTATGTGTTGCCAAACTATGCACCATGAATTTATCGGGATTGTTGGCAACAATATCAAGAGTTTGTGTACCGATGGAACCAGTACTGCCGAGAATCGCTAGTTTTTTTTGCATAATAAATTTCACTTGCTCGTTTTTGCTAACGAGCCATACCGATGAGCATATACATAAGTAAATTCTGCTCCCAACAGGAATACTTGAGCGGAATAATAAATCCAGACCAAGAAAACAATCAACGAACCCGCCGCTCCGTAGGCTGAACCGATGTTGCTACTTCCCATGTATAAACCGATGAGCAGTTTTCCTATCGTGAACAAAAGTGAGGTAACGGCTGAACCAATCCAGACATCACTCCAAGCAGGTGTAACATCGGGTAGCACTTTATAGATGATGGCAAAAAGCAGTGTTACCAATCCAAAAGATATAATTAAATTTAACCACTGTAGGAAAGCACCAAAATCAAAATACTCGGTTACAGCCGTTACAGCTATGCCCGCAAAAAGTGATAGCATCAAAACAAATCCGATACTAAACACCATGCCAAATAGTATCAAGCGATTTTTCACCAATAGCATTATGCCGCCTCCTTCAGGTGGTTCTGCTTTCCATATCGTGTTTAATGCTGCTTGAATTTCTCCGAACAGCCCTGAAGCCCCTAACAACATAGTGACAAAACCAATGATGGTGGCAATTATTCCTGAAGTTGGCTTATTCGTACTGGCAACAGCAGACTCAACAACCGAAGCAACTTCGGGACCAATCATGTCTTCTAATTGCGTAGCTATTTCATTTTGAGCAGCACTTTCGCCGAATACAAACCCCACCACTGAAATAGTGATAATTAACAATGGGGCAATAGCAAAAATAGTGTAATAAGCTAAGGCAGCAGCAATCCGTGAGGCTTTATCATCAATCCAGCCCTTAAAGGTTTCTACCACCAGTGTTTTAATAATGTGTAGCTTTTTTTCTTCTTTTTGCGGTAATAATGTTTGATTTGATTCCATGTTTTTACTCCCACACCTTATAATGGTTTGTAAGTGGCAAGCGGCGGTCTTTACCAAATGCTCGACTGGTAATTTTTACACCAGGTGGAGCCTGACGGCGTTTGTATTCATTTGTATCCACCATTCTTATAACTCGTTGTACAGTATTAACGTCATATCCCAATGATACAATTTCCTCATAGTCATAATCATCCTCAACATAGGCTTTTAATATGGCATCTAAAATGTCATAAGGTGGCAATGAGTCAGTATCTTTTTGGTCATGGCGAAGCTCGGCTGATGGTGGTTTGTCAATCACATTTTGAGGAATAACGGGATTGACAGTGTTACGATATTCACATAATTGATATACTAATGTTTTAGGAACATCTTTAATGACAGCAAAACCACCAGCCATATCGCCGTACAAAGTGGCATATCCAACAGACATTTCACTTTTATTGCCAGTAGCTAACACTAACCAACCGAATTTATTACTCAAAGCCATCAAGATATTTCCTCTGGCTCGACTTTGCAGATTTTCTTCAGCTACATTAAATTGAGTACCTTTGAATTGCGGGGCAAGGGTGTCTAAATAACCTTGAAAAATTGTCTCAATCGGCACGGTCTCATAACGAATACCTAAATTTTCAGCCAACTGCTCGGCATCACTTTTGCTGTGGTCGGATGAATAACGCGAAGGCATGGATACACCAGTTACGTTGTCGCCTCCCAAAGCGTCAACCGCAACACATGCAACCAATGTAGAATCAATCCCTCCCGATAGTCCGATAACCACTTTTTGAAAACCATTTTTCCGAATATAATCACGCGTTCCTGTCACCAAAGCTGTATAAGTTTCTTCAAGCGTGGAACGAAAAGGAACAAGTGTTGGTGTTGAAATGGGTGATGGTGATATTGGCAAAACAGAAGTTAAACTAATTTTCTCGATTGATTTAGCTGGAATAACGTAATTAAAACTGCCTTTGCGGCGGCGTGGGTCACGCAGACGTTGACGCATGACACCTGGCAAATTCACATCAACCAACAAAAAATCTTCTTCATAAGATTTTGCTCGTGCTAATGTTTTACCTCGTTCATCGATAACGACACTACTACCATCAAATACAAGTTCATCTTGTCCTCCAACTTGATTACAGTAGGCAATGACTGCCACATTATCTGAAGCACGGGCAGACATCATCCGTTCACGACTTTGGATTTTACCAACATGATAGGGCGAAGAGGACATGTTCAATAAAAGTTTTGCTCCTGCCGTAGCTTGTCTTTCAGGCGGACCAGCAGGATACCACATGTCTTCACAAATACTCACCCCAAAAACTATACCATCTAAATCATACAGTGTTTCTGTAGTTCCTCGCCGAAAATAGCGGTCTTCATCAAACACACCATAATTGGGTAGCATGCGTTTATGATAAATGCCCGCCAATTTGCCATCATGCAAAATAGCAGCTGCATTATAAATGTCATCCTTCACATCCACTTCGGGTGGGTAACCGCACAAGGTCAATTCGGGAAAAAGAACAATGTGGGCATTCCCATGACGGGCTTTTTTCAAACAGGTGATAATCTTTTCGCTGTTCCCTTGAAAATCACCTACGGTTGTATTAATTTGAGCCAATGCTAATCGTAATATATCCATTTTCATTATTCCTTTTCTATTTTCGTTATCATAAATCTTTTTCCCTCGTTCCAACGCAGAGCATTGGAACGAAGAAAGCGAACGATTACCTACTTGGAGTATTGGATTATTTCTTCAGTAAATGTGAAAAGCAAGACCTGACAGGTCTAACCTCAGTCAATATACCCCAATGCCCTCAACTGTTCATTTACAGCCGATTCTTCTTCGGCAGTGTATTCAATGGAATCAGTAGTTTTCATCGTAGCATGTTCGTTGCTATGTTGAATGGGATGTTCATCAAGCCAGGCTGTGTTTAATAATTCGGTCAGCACCTTGCCATCCATGTCAGCTGGAATCGGCTCGTCAAGCATGTAAAGCATAGTTGAAGCTAGGTTGACGATTTCGGTGTCGGGGATATGTTTTGTCTGAATACCATTTCCCCAAGCTAATAAAATCCCTTCCATCACATGCCCTCCCTCTAAATTTGGATTTGGTGTTGTGCTTGCTTTATCGGGCTTATAACGATTGAGATACTCAATCACCAAATCGGGGGCATCGTTAAATGCTTCACCATGATAAATATCATTTGCCAGATAAACCTCCTTGATTACAGGCAGTCCATCAATTGTGTCAGTGACGTTCAACAACATGTGACGAATAACCTTTGCCATCTCTTGAGCTTCGGCAGAGTTGAGCAACCCGTTATGAAAACGGTCTTTACGATTTAAGTAGATATGTGTTCCCATATCGCTTGGCAAGGTAAAACTTCGGCTATAATCAATGGCACTCGATTCGATTAAAACTCCACCTTGAGCCAATGCTCCTCGTAAAGCCGCTTTGGAACCTGGTCGCAGTTCTCTAATCACACGTCGCAACCATCCGATTTCGGTATAGGCTTTCAGGGCAAACCATTGACGAGGGCGAATTGTACCAAAGCCATGGTCCGACAACACAATTAAATGGGTATCATCATCCATCGCCTGCCATAGTTGCCCCAAAATATAATCGCATTGTTCATAGCCATGCAAAAGGGCTTCTTTATATTCGTTTGCTCGTTTATCTTGAGAAGCAGGATGAGCAGGGTCTACATAGTGCCACAATGTATGGGCGAGAGTGTCAGTGATACCAAAAACAACCGTGAACAAATCCCATTCTTCTTCGTGAAACAGATAATTAACTAATTTTCCCCGTTCCTGCATAGTTTGTTGCCATGCTTTGAAAAAATCGGGATGCACATCAATGCGGTCTTCGGGCCAACCCAGTTTTACATCAAATCCTTTTTTCTGCAATTGTTGGGGCAAATCGGCAGGATAAGTAAATATCGTATCGGGTGTGCGTGGTGTAGGATAGCCAGTGATGACTAACCCATTTACCTGTTCGGGGGGATATGAAAAAGGCACATCAATGCTAATTACTCTCCGCCCCGATTCAGTAAGTAAACGTAATACGGTTTTGTGTTTTTGCCACTGAATGGGGCGAGGTTGACGGCTGTAATCGGGATTCCATGTTTGGAAGTCATACACGCCATGCTTGCCAGGGTTTTTCCCTGTGGCAAATGTTCGCCATGCACTAGGACTAATTGGTGGAATTGCGGAATTGAGTATTCCCCATGCTCCTGTTTTCATAAGGCGAGCTAAATTTGGTAAACGATTTTGGGCTACCATCGGCTGAATAATGTCAAAGGTAGCTCCATCAAGACCAACAACAAGTAATTTCATAATTATTTTGCAGAAATAGGAGCGTCAAGGCTTGCCTTGACATGAAAAAGCAAGCTTTTTTGTTCCGATTCCAACTCCTCTAATAATATACTCGACGGATAGTTCCATCAGCTAAATCCTGTTCGAGTTGCCGTGCCATTTCATATACTTCACCATGTCTTTTGGTTAAGCCATCAGCCAACAACTCATCGCCTGCTTTCGATAACAGATTGATTGAAACATACAAAATATGAGCTTTAACTTCAGCATCCTGCTCTTGATAGTAAGCCTGTTTAAGCAAAGCGGCGGCTCGAGGATGACGTATCCAAGCTAAGGGCCAAGCGACCGCTATTCGTGTTTTTTTGTAATCATCATTAAGTGCCGATTCAAAGATAGGCAAAACAACATCAAGAATTTCAGTTTGGGTAATATCAAACTTCATATAATTTGCGGCATGGAACAAAGCCCGTAAAACTTGCTCAAGCCCTTCGCCTGAAAGATTTTCAGTGATATTGGCAAGTTTTTCTAGTTGGCGGTCTTCAGTTAATTCTAACCAACTAAGAGTAGCCGCATATTTTATGTCGGGATGCGGGTCATCAATTAGCCTCCTCACAATAACGATAGCTTCGGGTATGTCATTCATGCCTAAAACTTCTAATGCCTTTACTCGTAACCTGACATCTTTTGACGATGATAAAACGGATTCCAAAACAGCCACTGCTGCAGAGTCACGGTCATGCCGTAATCCCCAGACAGCGGCGGCTCGGACATCTTCCACTTCATTTTTTAGTACCTCAGCCATGAGTTTATAAGCACTGCTGTGGTGGAGATTACACAAGGAATAAACCGTAGCCTCGCGCACCCGTGGGTCCATATCTTGCAAAGCGATTTGAATTAACGGCTCAGCGGCATACCAGGAAAAACCATGCAGGAAACGAGCGGTACTAGCACGCGTCGGTGGATTTCCTTTTTTCAAAGCTTTCTCCATAATCAATCGGGCATCGCGGTCACCACGACGACTCAACATTTTCGCCATGTTATAACGCACATAATACTCTTTATGATGTAGTCCAGTCGCGGCGGCTTCCAACGAAATAGATTCTGGTGGAAGAATAGACAATTTTGAAGCTAAATTTCGTAAGGAAAGCCGCCATGTACTTTTTTCTGTATAACTGTTGGATAAACATGGTTCACGTCCAGTAATAGTCATTGTTGTCATAAAAATTTCCTTTCAATTTACGTGAAAATGCAAAACTAAATCTCGTACATTCTCCGTCATATTATGTAACGATATCGCTGATTGAACAATTTGTTCGACATCGCCAACGCTTTGGTCAGCAATGATTGAAATTTCTTGGATATGGTGGGCTACTTTCTGAACAGTGCCCGTCTGTGACTCATTTGACTCCGCCATGGCTCGCATCATATCCATTGCTAAGGCTGTCTCTGACACGATCTGTTTCAGAGCTTCCCCTGTTTTAGCAGATAAATCAATACCCTCTTCCACCTTTATCGCCCCAGTCTTCATAGCTTGAATCGCTTCATTAGTTTGAGTTTGCATTCTGTCAATCATACTGGCGATTTGCTTGGTGGCTTGGGATGTGTTTTGTGCTAATTTACGAACTTCACCTGCGACAACTGCAAACCCCTTGCCATGATGACCCGCATGAGCCGCTTCGATTGCAGCGTTTAAGGCAAGTAACTTCGATTGATGGGCAATATCCTTAATTACACCAACAATTTTGCCCACCTCTCGATTTGTCTCAGCCAATTGGGTAACGGTATCGGCTGAATTTTCCATCGCTTGAGAAATTTCCCAAATTTTATCAACTGTCTTTTTTACAACATCTTCGCTATTGCGAGCAGCTTCATTGCTATTCATGGCAACTTCGGCTACACCAATTGCTGTTTGAGCATTGGTGGCTACCATGTGTAATGTTTGTCCAACTGCTTCAACGACTGCTTTTGCTTGATTCGATTGTTCATGAACACTCACAGACATTTCTTGACTGGTATATGTAATTTGCGTTGTGGAATCGTTGATTTCCTCGATGGATTGTTTAATTTGTTGGATAATTTTTCGGGTACCCGCAACAATTGCATTGAAACCGTTAGCAAGGTCATACATAGATTCATCATGTTCATTTATCTCAATTTGAATCGTCAAATCGCCTTGTGATAAATGTTCCATAGCTTCTAGTACATCTGTCATGCTATGATGTAAGACAGACATTTTGTTTGTCTCGTTATCATAAGACATCGAATCAACAACAGGCGACGAAAAGGAATCCGCAAAAGTTTGTGGACTGTGACGCAATGATTTCGCACTCCATTGGTTTTTGTCAAATTCATAGAACAAACTATAAACCATGATGAAAAATAACAAGCCAAGTTGAAGAAATAGTGTTATCGTATTTTGGGCAATGTCTGATATCTCCATCACGGAAAACGTATATCCTAGCATCTGTAACATATAATACATAATCACCAAAATGCTGGCAACAATGCCCCATGCCAACCCTGTCCGAATCCCATTCAACATTGTTGCTAAAAGTGGAATAATACATAACCAAGCAAGATTAGTAGCATGTAACCCCCCTGAATAATATGCTATCACAATATGGGGTAAGAGTATCACCACAATGATAACATTTCCGATAATAAACATAGAGCGGTTTGCTTTTAACACAAATGCACATAATATTGCCACAATAATACAAACGATTATAAGTAAACTTACATTGCCATAACCAACCCAATAATATAAAAAGGCATACAACAAAAACAAGGTTGAAATCATTAATGAGCTAACAAGTATCAATTTTGCATGAATATCAGTATTTGTATTCCCACGTAGCTCTTGATGAATAAAATAATTAAAAATAAATTCCATAATTTGCCCATTGTGAAAGAACTGTCAAACAAACCTTAAAACAGGAAGTCATGATACCTCTTTTAATGCTATTTCGTCAAATATTGTATAACCATGTGAAAAATTAAATGTGTAGACCCCACCCGACCCTCCCCTACAAGGAGATGTTAGTAAGATTCCCCTCTCCCATGTGTGGGTAGGGCTGTTTAATACTAAAACAAAGAACATGGCTTGGGATATTTTTCGATATGATTTTCAATCACGTGGTCGCAATGGAGCGAAAAAGCTTGCTTTTTCATGTCAAAGCAAGCTTTGAACAGTTCTAACAGTAGGGGCGTATGGCCATACGCCCCTACAACTAGCACTGAACAGTTCTAG
>NBMH01000024.1 GCA_002084875.1 Anaerolineaceae bacterium 4572_78
CGAAGCGGTAAACGCCATGCGGGCAAATGTTTGGGCAATTTGACGGCGTTCTTCTGCTTTCAGATACAAGCGAGCATTTCGTAAACCTACAGCTGCTTGTTGTGCAAGAGCCGTAAGCAAATGCGTTTCTCTATTGGTAAATCGTTCCCGCCTACTGCTGATAAAAAGATTACCAACAACTTCATCTTCAATAAAAAATGGTACAGCAATAACTTGTTTAATACCCGTCATCTTTTGCAACATGTCACACAAAGGACGATTAACAATCGGTCTAAATAAATCGTATAAGTTACTTGAGGTAACAAATTCTTCTGGTTTACCATCTTTGCCTCGAACCGCCCTAACACTCAAATTATCTTTATAGCGTTCATCGTCCAAAAAAGTGACTGCTCTTGGTCCAATCAGTGACAAACCAACCAAATTTTCCCATTGTTTGATGAGGTTAGAGGCTATGCTAAATTGATATGCTCTTACAGGCAAAGAATTATTTGATTCCAGTGTTGCCACCATCGCTCCCATGTAGCCTAATCTAAAAACAACGGTATCCACGACTGTTTGTAAAATTTGGGTTTCATCGGTGATGCTAGACTGTAAAGCTAAAGTTACTCGTTCTAAAGCTTGGGTTTCTTCTAAATAACGCTGACTTTGAATAGCAATCGCAGCTTGGTCACAAAAGGCAAGTAGAAAGGCAATGTCTCGTTCAGAAAATTGCTGTGTTGAAGCGGCGAATAAATTACCAACAACTTCCCCTTTTAATAAAAATGGTAGGCTGATAACTTGTTTAATTCCTGTCATATGTTGAATAGTTTGAGAAAACATTTTGCTAGTCAGGGGTCTAAATAAATCATACAATTGGTCTGAGACTAAATATGTTTCAGGAACATCTTTTTTCCCTTTAATAGCACGCACACTCAAATTATCTTTAAATTTCTTTTTGTCTAGGTGTGTTACTGCTTTGGGACTAGTTAACATAACACCCACTTTTGCTTCAAATTGTTTTACAAGTGATGGAGGTATCTTAATGTTATATGCCCGAAGAGGTAGTGAATTATCAGCTTCTAAGGTAGCAACAAATGCCCCCACACACCCCATACGTTCAACAGCATCATCAACAATATGTTGCAACACATGCTGTAATTCAGAAGAAATCTCTGAACCAAAAGAATCATCTGCAAAAGATTGATTTGATTTTTTGGATGTGGATAAATTAATCACTTGTTTCTCCACAATATACACATAGAATGCAACAGATTTATCTTTTGCACTCCCATTAATAAAAATTCTTGTCTAAACCTCGTGAGAATTTTTCGCTGTTAAACACACACATAATCATTATGCCCTAAAATGCAAAAAATTGCTAGTTTTGATGTCACTTATGGAAAAAGATGTAGAATTTGCCATTTATACCAAAGTAATGTAAAATTGATTGGTACTAATCAAAGGAGGTTTCTATGAAATATTTTATTATTGAAAAAGACAAATCATATACCTTTAGCGATTATTTTCACCTTGACCCGCCGATTGATGATTTACTAGATTATTTTGGCTATATTTATGATAGACAAGACTATGCTTTGCCAAAAACTGATGTTGGTTTGCAAACTTTTGGTTACCTGAAAGAACATACACAAGGCAACTTATATCAGGTCGACTTGTCCAGTGAAATTGCACGCCGAGAGGCATTGATTTCACCTGTATTATTTGCAGTTGCTAGATATTTGAAAGCAATTGTTAAAATTGAATATCCCATGAAGGTGAATGAGCAACTCAAAGGCAAAATTGATTATTTTATACGGCGAGAAAATAATCTGCTCGTTGTGGAAGCGAAACAAGGTGATTTACAACGAGGATTTACCCAACTTGCCGTTGAGCTCATTGCTTTCGATAAATGGCTTGATGATGATGACAAACCAATTTACGGGATTGTTTCTATGGGCAATGTGTGGCAATTTGGTATCCTAAATCGGCACACAAAGATTATTACCCAAGACATGAACTTGTTTCGTGTCCCCGCTGATTTAGACGAGTTATTACAAATTTTATTGGCAATATTAGGATGAACCATGTATAATTTAATCCCACATTTTATTCACGATAATTTTAAGCAGAATAGAATGACAGGTGATTTTTATGCCTTGACCATGTTCATGGACATTTCAGGATTCACACCGATGACCGAAGCTCTTATGTTACATGGCAAACAAGTGGCTGAAATTTTGTCGGGTATTCTGAACGATATATTTTATCCCGTCATCAAAACAGTTTATGATAATGGCGGGTTTATCACTGGATTCGCGGGGGATGCGTTTACGGCAGTTTTTCAGACCCCTCCACATCCATCCCCTGCACAGGAGAGGGTGCAAGAATCCGACTCTCCTCTCCTTGAAAGGGGTGGGGTCTCAGCAGGAGTCAAAAACGAACTCTTCCGCACAAAATCATTCTTGGGAGCGTTTGTTGGTTTGCGATGGGATGACTCACTGTATGAACAACTTGACCCTAAACTTCGTTATGAAAATACATTGCATGCTATAAAGAACATCTTTTTTGCAGAGTCAATACTCCAACCTGTCATTATCGAAATTGAGGATTTACATTGGATAGATGATGATTCGTTGAAATTGGTGGAGACTATACTACGAGGCATTGAGGGTTATCAGATTTTCATGGTGGCGGGGCAAGTCGCTATTTTGATGACGGGAGTAAACCACGATTGCTTAAAGACCTGACAGGTTTCGAAAACCTGTCAGGTCTGGTGCATGAAATCGACCTCAATCATCTTTCGGATGAGGATTTACGAGCATTGGCAGAGCATGAATTGCAGGCAAAAATCCATGATGAATTGTTTGATTTTTTGAATATAAAAACACAGGCAAATCCATTTTTTGCTCAACAGATGTTGCGATATATGTTGGAGCATGATTTCTTAGAAATTCGACTTTTTCAAAAAGTTGAACTTCTTGCCCTCAAGGAATCGGCTCGTCTGGAAATGCTTTCGCAACTAAATGCTTTGTTGATTGCTCTGCTTGACCGATTGTCACAAGATTTGAAAGAAATTGTGCAAACAGCTTCAGTGATTGGGCGGGATTTTCAGATAGATATTCTCATGCGGGTTCTGAAAGATATTAGCATGGTGCAAATTGGACATGGAGAACAAGAACAGATTTGGTCGTCACTCAATGAATTGCAATATATTTTTAAACATGTCCTTTTGCGAGATGCCGCTTATGAAATGCAACTCAATGCTCGTTTGAAGGTGTTACATTACTCAGTGGCAGATGCGATTGAAACCATGTATGCTGATGACTTGAGTGGGCATTATGCGGACATAGCATATCACTATGGCATGAGTAAAATTCACGATAAGGCAAAGGAATATCACATGTTGGCAGGTAAAATTAGTGATGACAAGTTGCGAGCCATGTATTTGGAAAATCCACCATTTCATCGTGAACTTTTGGGATTTGTGGAGCGATAAAGCAAGCTTTGACCATCCAAAGTCTACTCATGTAAAATATTACTTTTCGATATTCATTTGAATTGGACACAATATATTACAGTATGCAAAATACAATATCAAAACCAAAAAAAATATTGCGACCTCGCCGCACTCTTAATCGTCTGGCACTGGCATTTGTGGCAATTTGTGTGGCGGGATTGGGACAGTATTCGTTCCAAAAACAGGTCATATCGGATGGGATTATCCTTTACCTAATTGCTATTTTCCTTTTTAGCAAAGCAATTGGCGTTATCGAAAATCGGCAACGGTATTGGATTACTCCCTATCGTGGTTTGTTTAACCATTTAGGCATCGCCGAGCAAAAATGGCAGCACATTGCAGGAGGTGTATGTCTAATTTTAGCATTGGGAATATCGTATTTTGGCATGATAAAATTTGAGGTGGTTGAGTCATATTGGCTAGGCTGGAACATGTACGTCTGGAGTTTACTTTTGCTCATTGCTGGTACACTCATCCTAACTAAGCCATCATCCTACAGCATTGTAAGACGGGATTCTAGTATGTCCAGGCTACGATGGTTTGCCTTATTCGCAATCATCCTTTTGGCTTTATTTCTACGGTTATGGCAATTTGATAGTATTCCATTTGGGGTATGGTACGATGAGGCTGAAGCAGGCTTGCAGGCTCGCCGTTGGCTGAATGAACCTAATTTCAAAACACCTTTTTATGAACCGATTAACATTAGTGGACAGTTCATCATGCTCTATGCAATGGGATTGCAATGGGTTTCTGATTCGGTTTATGGTTTGCGGATAAATTCGGTCATGTTCGGCGTATTAGGCGTGATTGCTGCTTTTCTATTCGGCAAGGAATTGCGAGGAACATCATTTGGGCTGACAATGGCATTTTTCATGGCGATAATGCGTTGGAGTATTGATTTCAGCCGCATTGCCATGACAGGCATTGATGCCCCATTTTTCATTCTTATCAGCCTCTTTTATCTTCTTCGTCTAACCAAACGAGGCAATCTACGCGATGCCGTTTTTGCGGGCATTGCTTTAGGCATGGGCTTAAATTTCTATACCGCATTTCGTTTATTTGGGGTTGCACTAGCAATTTTTGTAATCATTGCCGCTTTAATTTGGCATCAATGGCTCAAACGAGCGACGGATAAACAATTTTGGTTACGATTGATTGTACGGGGCATGGCAATTGTTTTAGCGGTATGGCTTGTCTTCATGCCATTAGGGAAATATGCCATCAAAAATCCTGAATCATTTGGTCGACGTATGCAAATGACATCTATCATCACTAAACGAGATGACCCCAATTTGATAAGTGCGATTAGCACTACATTCAAAAAGCATGTCCAAATGTTTCATATTCGCGGTGATAACAACGGCAGACACAATTTACCTGGTGAACCCATGCTTGACCCAATAATGGGCATGCTTTTTATTTTGGGGATTGGTTTAGCATTGCGTAATTTATTCAGCAAATATGCTAAACCGACTCATCTTTTCTTTTTTATCTTGATGCCAATTTCGTTACTTGGTGGAGTTTTGTCGCTTGATTTCGAGGCACCACAAGGGTTACGGAGTATCGCAATTTTACCTGCGATTGCTTATTTTTGTGCATTGCCTGTAGCAGGGCTTGCCATCGAAAGTCGCCATGCTTTGCGACCGTTGTCCACAAAATGGCTGGTGATATTTGCCAGTTTGATGGGATTATACATGGCGGGCTTGAATGCCAACGTCTATTTTTTCAAACAAGCAAATGACTTTTCCGTATGGAATTCCTATTCCACCCCTGAAACAATCACTGCCCGACAGATGTCCAAATTCGGTCCCGATTATCAATACCATTTATCTCCATTCCTAGTCAATCATCCTTCTATCCGTTTTATTGCCCCCAACATCCCATATCAAAAACCTTTACCTCTGCCCGATGCCTTGCCAATTCGGTCACTTAATCCTCGCCCGACAATTTTATTCATTCATCCCGATGACCGTTGGGTATTTGATGAAGCACAACGAATTTATCCTGCTGGACAATTCGAAGTATTTACTAATGATAACAGTCCTCCTTCTGTGTTCATGGCAGTTTTAAGAGAAAACGACCTTATTTCGATACGTGGCATAGAGTTGCGATATTGGGCAGGTTCCGAAATACGTCATGACCAAATTCCTATCAAAGCTATGCGTGTGGAAAATATCAACGTTGATTGGGAAAATACCATTCCATTGACTCCGCCGTTTATTGCCGAATGGACAGGAATTTTATATGCCGAACAGTACGGACTTTATCAAATCCATGTAACTGCTCCTGATGAGACAATATTAGAAATCAACGGCACAACGGTCATTAGCGGCACGGATTCACAAGATGTTACATGGGAATTGGCAAAAGGAAATCATGCCATTCGCTTGCAAGCAAAGTCAGGCACAGGACATGTAAATTTGAGTTGGACTCCTCCTTTCGCTCAAAAAGAGTTAATTCCTGAAGGGGCATTTTATAGCCATCCCATCACTAATAACGGCTTGATGGGACGATATTACATGGATACAAATTGGCAGGGAATTGCCACCATGGTTCGGATTGACCCCTTCTTGGATACATATTTTCATTTTACCCCGTTGCCACGTCCTTACTCGGTGGAATGGACAGGACTCCTTGAAACGCCGACTTCGGGCATTTATGGTTTGGGCTTGCAGTCTGTTGGAGTATCAGAATTATACATCGGCGATAATTTGATTGTTCGCTCGGATGTGCCGAATAGCTACGTCGAAAATTCGATTTCATTGAAAGCAGGCATGCACAATATTCGAGTTCGTTTTCAAGATACCATGGACAGGTCGCAAATTCATCTCTATTGGCGTTCTCCAACGATGGGCAGTATTGTACCCATACCGAGTCAGCATTTATATCCTCCGCTTGGAAGTGCATGGCAAGGGGACAAACCATTCGAGGCTCCGAGCAGTGATTTCGAGGCAAAACCCATGAATTTGAGTCATGCCATGAGTTTGCAAGATGGCTTAAGCCAACCGCGTGATATTACCGTTGGAGCCGATGGACGCGTTTATGTCGCCGATGTGGGTGTCAAGCAAATCCTCGTTTATCAAAATGGTCAATTGCAAGATAGTTGGTCTGAAACAAGCGATGGTGCATTTGTGGAACCGTTGGCATTAGTTACAAGCAGTGACGGTAATATCATCGTTTTAGATGCCAGCCAACAATGGATTTATCGTCTTACACCTGATGGTAAGTTAATTAGCAAAATCGGCGGTCCTGATGCTCGACTGTACAATCCACGTGGCATGACCATTTTCTCACAAGATGGTATTCCCGATGCACTTATCATCGCCGACACTGGAACAGGTAGACTGGCATTGTATGATGTAAATGGCATATCGCTTGGCTCGATTGGCATGTTCGGCGATGGACCTGGTCAATTTAATGAACCTGTAGATGTGTTGCGTGATGAATTTGGTACATATTTCGTTGTAGAAGGCTCGAATATTCGACGTTGGCAACGAATTGACAGCTACGGCAAACCGTTAGCTGTGTGGCCCATTGCCGATACTCCTGTTGCCTTTGACGGTAGCCACATGGCATGGGCGGCTGATGGCTCTATTTTAATGACCAATTCACACAAGCATGCCATCAGACGATTTACACCCGATGGTGAATTGCTCGACGAATGGCAAGCAATTGCCTCGATTCAATTCAAAAAACCTGTCGGAATTTTCGTAGACAAAGAACACAATCAACTTTATGTCAGCGATGTAGAAACTGGCAAAGTGCATGTTTTTAATGTTGAGTAGAGGAACATCAAAGCCTGTTTTGACATGAAAAAGCAAGCTTTTTCGCTCCAGTGTGTGACCATGTGATTGAAAATCATATCGAAAAATATCCCAAGCCATGTTCTTTGTTTTAGCATTAAACAGCCCTCCAGTAGTTAGGAAGCGGGGATAGGTTCATATTTATCTGCAAGGAGTGCATTGGAAAAAGGAGAAACCATGCTTAAAATACTTATTACTGATACAATCCCACCTCAAGCATTAACACCATTGCAAACCGCAAAGGATGTTATTTACGATATTAAACAAAATTTAACCGAAGTGGAACTTGTCAAGGAAATAGGAAAATATAACGCACTTATCATGCCTCACCCCTTGAAAATATCGGCAACTGTTTTAAGCAAGGCAAAAGTGTTACAAGTCATTGGGCAAACGGGTGCGGATGTTGATAACATTGATATCAACCAAGCTAGTTTACAAGGAATCATCGTTATGAACACGCCCGGTGTTAATAGCATTACTGTTGCCGAATATACAATGGCTCTGCTGTTGGCATTGGCTCGCCACATTCCGCAGGCATGTCAATCTTTGGCGAATAAGTCATGGCAACCTGCTCAATTCATTGGTACAGAATTGTATCGCAAAACGATTGGTATTATTGGTCTGGGGCAAGTAGGTAGTCGAGTTGCTGTTCGCTGTCAAGCATTTGGCATGAAGGTGATTGCTTATGACCCTTACATCGGAAATGATGCCGCACGCGGTCTTAAGGTAACATTGGTTGATTTAGATGAACTTTTTACTGCATCAGATTTCATCAGCTTGCATGCGGCTCATACTCCCGAAACGAAAAATATCATCAATGCTCAAGCAATTACCCAAATGAAAGACGGAGTACAAATAATCAATTGTGCTAAAGGGACATTGATTGACGAAACGGCACTGGCAGAAGCGATTACATCAGGTAAGGTTGGCGGGGTTGCTTTAGATGTCTTTGGCGATGAACCACTTGATTCAAACAGTCCACTATATGACTTACCAAATGTCATTATTACACCACACATTGCTAGCCATTCTTATGAAGCACAACGGGATTTGAGTAGCCAAATTATCAGCCAAGTGGTTGATGCCCTACAAGGAAATGAGATTCGTAATGCGGTCAACATGCCCCTTGCTGAGCCGAAGGTATTACAGACCATGCGACCTTTTATGGACTTGGCAGAACGTGTGGGAAGTTTGCAAACTCAATTAGCCGATAAACGAATAAATCGAGTTGAGCTTGAATTTGCGGGAGAACTAAATGCCCATGTCAAATTATTAGCCGTTGCTTTATTGAAGGGGTTACTTTCTCCTATCATGGCTGAATCGGTAAACTATGTCAATGCCCCTCATTTAGCTCGCCAACGTGGGATTACCGTTTCCCAAGCACGCGGTTTTGACACCCTGAATTATCCTAATTTAATCACATGTAAAGTTATATGGGATGGAGCATCAAACCTTAGTTTGACCAGTGGTAGCCGCATCATAGCTGCCACAATTTTTGGTGGTGATGAGCCACGCATCGTACAGGTTGACCATTACCGCATGGATGTTAAACCTGAAGGGCAGATACTGGTCATGGACTCACTGGATGTGCCAGGCGTTATAGGTCGTTTAGGTACTATTTTAAGTTGGGCGGGAGTCAATATCGCTTCAATGCGTTTGGGACGTACCAAGCAAGGTGGGTCAGTTTTAACATTTGTTAAAGTAGATGAGCCTGTCTCTAGTGAGGTGATTAATCAATTATTGGTTTTTGAACCAATCTATCGCATACGCCAGGTGATGTTGTGAGTGAACTGTTCCTTTGGTTAGATAAAATGTTGCGGCAAAAAGGAAAACGTTGAATCATAAAATTCGATAAAATCCTAAATTGTTTAACATGGTTTTCAAAAACAACTTTTTATGTTATCATGAAACACAATGAACCGAGTAAATTCAAAACATCGTCCAAAAACAAATCATCTTCGACTAGATGTGCTTATAAATAGTAGCCAATTTATGTTGGCAATTTCAGGGGCAACGTTTTTTATTGCATTAATAGTTATAATCTGGGGCATGATGTTTCCTAATCAGGTAAACTCAATCTCTGTAGAAATGCCAGCTATTTTACCTACACCAACCGCGGAATCTGACCTTGTTTCACAACCACATGTGCCTAGTATTGACTCCAAACCTCTATTGGTTGGAATCGTTTCAGGACATGCGGGATATGACTCAGGGGCTGTTTGTGATGATGGTTTAACAGAGGCTGAGATTAATCGCAACATCGCCCTTGAAGTGACAAATTTACTTGAGCAACGTGGAATCACTGTTAATTTGTTAGAGGAATTTGACGACCGATTGCCTGGCTATCAAGCAGATGCTTTGGTGAGCATTCATGCCGATAGTTGCAATGTTCCTGGTGCTACAGGATTTAAGGTTGCTCGACCAGTGCTTAGCAGTATTCCACAAATCGAGGACAAACTTGTTGATTGTTTGATTAGTGAATATCATGCCACAACGAAGTTGCCCGAACATCCTGGCAGTATTACTCATAATATGAGATATTATCACATTTTCAAGAAAATTGCCTTACAAACACCATCAGTCATCATCGAAACGGGCTTTCTTCTTGACGACCGTTTTATTTTAGAACATCGTCCCGAAGTGGTAGCTAGAGGAATAGTATCAGGAATTGTTTGTTTTTTAGAACCCAAATAAGCATGTAACCGTTCACCCCACCATACTCAGGGGAACAATTTTACTCCCCTTTTCCTCGTAGGGGAAGGGCTGGGGGGCGGGGTATACTAACAATAAGCATGCAAAATTAGTAGCCATTCCATGTCTAATTTTTCATGACAATCGGCAAATAGACCTGATGGCTGTAGTTAATGAATCGGGAATTAATATCCAAATCAATGCTCAAGGCGGGGTCACCGAACAAGGTAAATGTATCTAGCAAATCTTGATGAAAACCAAATTCATAAAGTTGTAATTTTCCTGCTAGAATTGCTTCAGCTAAAAACATGGTTTGCTTACCTTGTTGCTGATTGTTTAGCAGTACTTGGTAAAATCCTGCATGCAATTGATTGTGTCCTGTTGAAATGCCTAACCCTGTGCTTGACCATATAGCAATTGCCCCGCCTTTATCATGACGCAACAGGGTTTCATCAAATGTGTCATATTCAGGATGATGAAAAAATCCTGTGAAGCAAGTCATTTCTAAAAATATTGGCAAGCGATAACCGTTTTGAAATTGTGTGATGTCATTTAAGAGAGGGTCATTATTCCAGAATAAAAATCCTTCCTCTGCCCACTGATGCCATGAGCTGTGCCCATGAAACGAAATTAACCCCGCTCCACGATTGATTTTTGATATTAGGTTTTGACGTAATTTTTCCGAATCAGTATAAAAGGGAGATAATTGAACTGTGCCAGTATATTCAGGATTATAATACAGACGCTCACCGATAAATGGCTCATCAATTTCGTTAAAAATATTATCTGAGTCTTGATAAAAATCGCCGGCGGTATCAATATTATCGGTGACAAATAACTGATGTGCATACCAACTTCCCATGACAGAATTTGTTTCATAATTTATGATTTTATCCACAATAACAGCCAATTCCTCATTGGAATTTACAGGGAAACGCCCAATCACCATGTCGGGGAATTTACCCGAAACACCATCTCCTCCCGATAATGTAACCAGCCGATTATCAGTGGCAGTTTCGCCAAACCATGGGTCAACTTGAACAAGATGTGGAGGAATAAACATATTCGGATTCCAGCCTGTGTTATTCTTGAAATCATAACTCCCATCACCAACCAAAAGAACATAAGCAGGTGCTGGCTTTGTCCAATTATCAAACGCATCTTGCAAAAATATTTTTATCAAATTTGGGTCTAAATTACCTGCCCCGTAGGTATCATAAATTGCATCTACGTCAACAGTCATCACCCGCAATCCTTTGTTTTGATGATGAGTTGCTAAGGGAGCAATACCTGTCATAAAATCAGAGTGGCTGATAATAATGTAATCTGCCCCCTGTGGTGGGGCAGTTATTTTTTTTGCCGATTCGAAACGGACAGGGGATTTAAACTGGTTATTGGGAATGATGAGATAACGGGCAGGTACGGCATCGGTGTCGCCAATTGTCAAATCAAAACCACTCTCCACAGGAATTAGATTATAATCTGTAACTGTCATGGGATTATCGGGATTAGTGACATCATAAACAGTTGCTTTTGAATTGAGGCGAATGGTGTATGCTTTCGGCTCATTTTCCCCGTCGATGATAAACTGCTCGTCATGTCCGACTTGTGCTATCGGATAGCGAAAACTCAAGGCATCTAGTAACGTTTGTTCAATGGTTACATTCTCAATACCTGGCAAGGAAAATGTTACATGATTTTCGCCTGAATTTAGATATGTCGTTGGCACAGTAAATATATGAGAAAAGGGTTCAAATGCCTGACCTTCTACCTGCCCAATGTATGTATCATTTATGCTAACATCAACCCGATGGTCAACTTGTGGGGATGGATTGCTAAATCCTTGTAACCATACACTTAAGTAAGCATTGCTATCTGTTGTTGAGGTAGCATGCAAATTAATCGTTGCAGTAATTATTGGACGGGCTTCCAAATGGAGGCTTTGCCAATACCAGCGGTCGCCATTTCGAGAATCATGGATAGGAATATACAAACGATTTTCTTCGACAAAATTCGTGTGCCAGGCGACACCCGACGATAAATCATCTGGATTCCCTGATTTTGTTTCCATGCGGATACCATTTTGTTGACCGTAGCTTAGAAAATAAGCATCAGTGTTTGAATAGCGGCTTTCAAAAGGTTGAGCATAAAACATGATACGGTCGGTGTTGTCGAAAATGCCATCTTCTTGACCTTCGACGATGATGCTTATTTCTTGGAGTGCGAAATCATTTTCGCTATGGTCAGCCCCATGTGTCAAACGAAATGTACGAGGGTCAAGCGTATCAAGTGGTAAACCTGCTGAAATAAGATGTGTGTAATCGAGCATGTAAAGTCCCATATCGTCTACAATCACTTTAACAGTATTTTCAAAATTCGGTTTGGCATGGAGCGTCAACGCTTGCTCTGACATGAAAAAGCAAGATTTTTCGTTCCTGTTTTTATTATCTACTTTCCATTGCAATGACTCAGGATTGAGCAATGATTGACCAAGCACATCATCAAATGTATCCGAATCTTGGTTATGCAAAAGTTTAAGCTTTTGCATGCCTACAAAAGTTATTTTCAATTTGATAAAACGTAATATTTCTATTTCGTCGCTGACATGGTTGACCCGAATTGGATTAATCCTCAAACGGCTAAAACGATTTTCTCGAAATGACTCCGTGCTATCAAGATGGGCAAATTCTGTTGGGTAAAAGGCATCGGCATGATAAATTGATTCATCGGGAATTATCCGCGTTGGAGCAGAAGTGGGGAATGATTGACTCCAATCCTGAAAATCAAGCGGTTGTGGTTGTGATGCTGGCAAAATGGGATGTAGCAATGTCGTAGTTACTGTTTCAATAGCCATGATTTCAATGGTTGCCTCACCTGTCGGCGGTAAACCCACCAGCCGACTATAAATTGGTAATTGTGGATGTCCTGCTTGTGCCGAGTATGGCAAATTTGCCATACTTAACTTAGTGTATGTTGTATCATCAACATGAACCGTGCCTAAATGAAAATCGGATGGTGACCATGTTAAAATAAGTCCCGATTCATCTGACCTTAAAATGGTCGGTTCATGTGCTTGAACAACGGTACATGTCAAGCTGAAGTATGTTATTAATATGGTGAGAATCATAGGAAATCGTATCATAAAATTTACTCCTCTTTTCATTACTTTACTAAATTAAGATTAAATTCTAAATTAAGATAACATTTAAAGTAGCGATTTGTCAAACTAACTACAATATTAGCATCTTAAAAATAAATCTAACTTGACAAAAAAAATAAATGTGTTATAATGATAATGTTGATTATTTAGGCGATGTGGCCAAGTGGTAAGGCAGAGGTCTGCAAAACCTTTATTCGCCGGTTCGAATCCGGCCATCGCCTCTGATATGACCAAGTGGCTGACATAATGTCAGCCACTTTTATGTTAAACTGTATATCGGCATCTTGCACAGACAGGATGTCCATGATGTGTGAGGAGGAACTTATCAAACACAGAATTTTTAGCCTATTGATTGTTTTATTACTAATTCCAGCCTGCACGGGGCAATTTTGGGAAGAAGAAACCGTGATTCCGATACCGACTCCAACGCAAGTTGCGGTGATAATCACTCGTATTCCAACTGCAACCAACTTTCCGCATGTCGGTACAGTAACCCCAATACCACCAACTGCCACGCCAACCGTCACTTTTACCCCAAAATCACAAACAGCCGAAACCTTATTTGATGATGAAACTCTAGCCGAGTTAATGCAAGGAACTATTGCCTCGGGTGGGCTTGAAGTCGAAACTGAAATCTATTTATTCCGAGCATAATGCTGATGGGAACAATTTACTACTTAGAGTTTTCTTAATTGAAGTAGGCAATGCTTTACGCACTATTCGTGCTTTTGATGGTGGCACTCTTAATGCTGATTTAGATAGTGCTTCGTTGGTTGTTTATGACCAAGGCGGTAAAATCATGGGAACAATGAAGGCTTCCATGCCTGAAATTGTCCGATTTCTAGACGGAAAGTCTACGGTAGATGAATCGCTTAGAGAGTTAGAGATAACAGGAATATTTGTAACGTTTTTGAAGGATTAGTATTGTTGGAGGTTCATAATGGAACAGGACGAAAAAGGGACTTTTGGCGATTTTGATGAAGCAAAGGCAATGAAATTCTTAAATATTCCTAACTACATTGATTGGGAATTTGATTTTACACCTAGTCCACCAAACAGTTTTTTAGAAAAGGGTTTATACCTTGCTAGGAAACAAATTAGAACAAGCTCCAATGAAGAAGAACAAAAAGTATATGCCACGCTTGTGTTTTTGACAGCATTAGAAAATCGTTCATTACGCATGTGGCAAGAACGCTATATTGGCACGGAAAAGCCATTTCGTGGGCGGGTTGATTTTATTTTTACGCAAAGCCACATTATGCTTGAAACACCTTATGTTGTTGTATCAGAAGCAAAAAAGGAAGATTTTGAACAAGGTTGGGGACAATGTCTCATGGCAATGAAAACATGTCTGATGCTTAATAAAAAAGGGAAACATGTGTTTGATATGTTTGGTATTGTCAGTACAGGACGATTTTGGGAATTTGGTAAATTGACTGTGGATAATAAGTTTTATAAGTCCGAAGGTTACACTATGGCTCAGCCTGATATTTTGCTAGGCATTTTGGATTATATGTTTACCTTGAGTGAACAGAACATGACCTAGGACTGTTTAATGCTAGTTGTGGGGGCGTATGGCCATACGCCCTTACTATTAGGATTGAAAATCATGTCGAAAACACCCAAGCCATGTTTTTTGTTTTAGCATTAAACAACCCTACCTACTCACAAACCTGCTTCTGACCAAATTTGTTCTTGTATTCCAACTTTTACCTCAAGGGTAACATCACTTTGGAGCATGTGGGCAATGATGCGGTCTTCAAATTCACGCCCTAAAACCGAAGCAGCTTTAACCACATCTTTAACTGGCTGTGGCAGACGGTCTATGCGGGCAATCAATATAGCATTGATACTACTCGGCAACTCACGAATAGCCGTTTCTTTTACCGTTAAAAATTTCCTTCCTTGAATATATTTATTTTCTATCAAACCATTTTCTTGAAAGTAATAAAGCATTTGTTGAGCATAAAAAGGATTACCTTGAGTTCGTTTTAGGAGAATCTGGTGTAAATCGTCATAAATTTTATTCCCCAAAGTAACTTCGGCTAACAGTCGTAAATCTGACTCTGATAGTACATTTAAGTCTATAGTTTCCATAGGTGTTTCATCCGAAAGGGTTAAGGTTGGTTTTGAACCATCATCAGCATAACGTGATGTGACCACTATAAAAATCGGATAACCACTGATATTACGGCTGAGGATGGTCAGAGCTTCATGCGAAGATTCGTCAAGCCAATGCAAGTCTTCCAATTCAAACACAATTGGACTCACATGGCTTTCTGCTAGTAGTAACGTTTTGATGGCAAAAAGTACATTTTGATGACGTGTACTGGCATCCAACATTTCATACAAAGAACCATCCCAACGCAAACCAACTAACGAGCCTAAGATAGAATCAATTCTTTTTAATTCACTTAATAAATGTGGAGCGACAATGCTTGTTTTGTCCAAAATTTGTAATTTGTCAATAAGTTGATTAAACCCTTTTTTAAAGGTCGCCTTATTTTTTTCATGTGAATCACCAGGCACTTGATTAAAATAGCGTTTCATAAAATAGCTAAACGGATTAAATGCCCGTTGTAAAATTTGGTCAACCTGTCCCACGAACCAACGAACCTCGCCCCGTTCAGCTAAAGCTTTGCTCAGCTCAAATGACAAATGTGATTTCCCGATTCCAGGCTCACCGTAAATATAGGCAACACCAGCAAATTTACCTTCAAAAATCGGTTGGGCAGCCTCAATAAGACGCTTTAATTCTTGTTGCCTACCAATCATCACCTTGTCAAACACCTTTTCTTCAACCGACTTTTTCCCTGAAAACATGTACGTAGGTATTGGTTTGCTAAAGCCCTTGTAGGGAAAATCACCGACATGCTCAAACTTAAAGGTAGATTGGTCAGTAATATCTTCAGCAACCAAAACTTGTCCCCAGCCTGCTTTCATCATGAGCCGAGCCGAAAAATTGACCGAATTGCCCAGTGTGGTATATTCGCAACGCAAGGGTATCCCGACTATGCCCGCATACATCGAGCCACAAGTGATGCCTGCTCGCCAACTTAGATTTGGTAAATCTGCGGAATCGGCTAGACTTTCTTGTAATTCCGAAGTGAAATTCAATGTTCGTTCAACAGTATTTTCATAAGCAATTGGAGCCCCAAAAGAAATGAGAATGTTTCCGCCCTTATCCCCAAAATCCAAACGGTTGAAATAACCACCAAATCGGTCAACAGAATTAATGACTTGGGTAGTAAAAACATTTAATTCCTCTAAATTTGTTACACCTTTGAAGGAAATAAAAACGCTGGCAACATTTTTGAACTCACCTTGATATTTCGCCTTCAATAATCTTTCATGGAAAAAGGAAACGGGCAATGTAGAA
Source organism: Anaerolineaceae bacterium 4572_78 (assembly GCA_002084875.1). GTDB lineage: Bacteria > Chloroflexota > Anaerolineae > 4572-78 > 4572-78 > 4572-78. Next base: position 16,530 of record NBMH01000024.1, read on the forward strand.
TATGGACTGGGGATGGGATACTTCGGCATGGTAACATCAAGATTAAAAGCATTCAATTTGTCATAATGGTCATTGATTGGGCTGACCATGATGGCGTTTGATGGAAGCAACATTTGCAAAGAATGGTCTAGGACTATATCCCCTTTTCGACAATGATGCTCGGCACCCGCACAACCATCAATGCCCATGCCTCTGAAAAAATAAGTTCTGTGCTTTTCATCGCCGATAATTCCCCACTCAACATACCCATGTGATAAGCCCATTTTTACAACTAGGGGAAAGTCACCAAACGGTGTTTGTTGCAAGCCATGTATAGCAAATGTCTCTTTAATAGTTTGGCTTGCTAAACACATTGCCATGGCATGCTCATGGGAATCCTCCTGTTGTGGGAAAATAGCGGTAAAGGCATCCCCAGCAAATCCTGAAATATATCCGCCTCGTTCATAGACAGCAGTAATGACAGGCTGGAAGACTAAATTTAGAATATCCGATAAAGTTTCGGCTCCTGCTTTGCCATGTTGCATCAATGTTTGGGTCATGGGCGTGAACCCTGAAATATCGAGAAACATCGTGGCAGCCATCAACTCACCAGTAAATTCATTAGCACGATGTTTATCATGAATAAAATGTGGCACAAGATGATACACTATTATCTCCTTTTTTCTAGAACCTCACCACAACCCAACTCTTGCACAGGGAAAGGGCTATGGTCAAACTAATATAAACCAAGTTCACTTTTATACCAAGCTAATGTTTGCATCACACCTTCCTCAAGGGGTGTGCTTTGAAAACCAAGTGTGTCCCTAGCTTTTTGGCTGTCAACCATCCAATTATGAAAAACATAATATTGCAAATTTATTGGATAAAATGGCTCCCGTTGAGTAATAGTCGCCAATCCCTCCAAAAATCGGGCAAAATTTAACATGATGATTTTTGGGAAATTCAGTCGCCAAGTTGATTTATTTGACAAACGGCTGACAAGAAGATTAAACTCATTATGGGAAACACTTTCACCACTAATGTTATACATTTCGCCAGATTTACCCAATCGCATGGCAGATTCAATGCCATGTGCCGCATCCTTTACGAAGCAAGGAAATGTAATATATTTTCCTCCGTCAAGTTTTACCCGCCAGCCGCGTAAAAATTCCTCAAAGAAAAGCCGATTAAGAGCATAACGACCATGCAAACCATACAATGCCCCCAACCGAAGAATGATAGTATCCATGCCATGTTGCTTATGATATGTTTGAACAATTTTTTCTGCTCGTAGTTTACTACATTGGTATGGGTCAACTGGCTTAGGCAGGCTTGATTCGGTGATTACCATGTCCGACGATGGGGCTCAAAACGAAAATGAGCCGCGGCATGAATAACGATGTCACAACCTGCCACCGCTTTGTCAACCGAAACTAAATCTCTCACATCACCAACAGCAATCTGTATTTTATCGAATTTATCAAGAAATGCAATATCGCTGCTAGGACGGACTAAAACACGAATATCATACCCTTGTTTATAAAGCTCCTCGACAAGAGTTTTTCCTAAGAAGCCAGTTGCTCCTGTAATTAAAATCATTGTTGTTTTGACCTCGTAGAAATTTTGTGAACATAATTTAATAAATGTTGTAATGCTAATTGTTTGTCTAATCGTAACGCTCTTCGTAATGCCCGTAGACCGAACTGAACATGTCCTTGTGTAAAATAATAACCGAACATGTACATCCAAAAATGAACCAGTGATTCATGGTCACTTTCAGGAATGAGATGTTCGTATTTTTCAACTATGCTTGCTCGTTCGACCATAAAGCCGACATCAGACATGACCACTGTTTTAGCAGAACTATGAATACGAAAATATACCAGTTCGTCTTTGATGTATGTTACGTCGGCATGTTGCAAAATTCGGACTAAGAAATCACGGTCTAAACAGTAGTAATACTGCTCATCAAGTTGCCCTGCCAACTGCCAAGCATGGCGTGGGAAAAAAATACTAGGCTGGTGCCATGTAGGATTATCCTGCCAAAATTTGATAAACTTTAGCCATGAAAAGCCGCTTGATTCGATAACTCGCAACCGTTCTCGTGTATCGCTGTCAAATTCGACTACTGTTCCCGCAATAAGATTATCAGGAGGGACAAAGCTTGTTTTGTCTGTCAAGCCTTGATTTGACGTTCCAGCATGTCCAACAGCAGATAATGCTTGTGGCAAGTACACATCATCAGAATTGAGCCAAGCTAATAACTTTCCCGATGATTTTGCCCAACCGCGATTGATGGCATTTGCTTGTCCCTTGTCGGGTTCGCTGACCCAATAGGTCAACCATGTTTCATACTTGCGGATAATATCTACACTTCCATCAGTACTGCCACCGTCCATGATAATGTATTCTAGGTTCGGATACCCTTGCAATAAAACAGAACGTATTGTTTCTTCGATGAACGGTGCTTGATTGTAAGATGGTGTAACAATGGTAATGCCAGGCATATAGGGATTAGCCATTTGCGGACTTTCTTCTGTCCATGGCCAACCTACTTTATTTGATGGTGGTGGAGGCAATTCATTGAGAGTTGGACATTTCATTTTTTTAGACTCACGCACAGTATAGACATCAGGGCTGTTCAATGCTACTATTCAGGGCTGTTCAATGCTAGTTTTTAACAAGATACACTGGAGGGTCAAAGCTTGCTTTGACATGAAAAAGCAAGCTTTTTCACTCCATAAATATCCCAAGCCATGTTTTTGTTTTAGCATCAAACAGCCCTATGTGCTGGACAGACTTCTACATGGCATTATAACATTTTTGTTGAAACATGCTAATTTTGATTGATGTATTTTTATTTTTCACGCACTGGTTCATTTTTTGTTCTCATTCTGAGATTATGTTACCATGCCAATCGATGAAACCACGAATCACTATCTCAAAAATTAGCTTGTCTTGGATATTAATTATTCTAACACTTATCGCTTTTGGACTGCGGTTGTATCGTTTAGAAGCCACGAGTCTACGCGGTGACGAGGCATTTGATAGCATTTATGCTACCTTGCCTATCCTCGATATTATTGAACAGAATCGTTTTATTCAAACCTATCCTCCGCTATATCATACCACATTACATTTTTGGCTTATGATTGCTGGTAATAGTGCCTTTAGTATTCGTTGGCTGATGGGTGTAATTCCAGGTACATTGGTTATCCCCCTAACGTATCAATTAGCTCATCTTTTGTTCAGACGACAGAAATTGAGTCTATTGGCGGCTTGGTTGGCAGTGATTAATCCTTATCTGTTGTGGTGGTCACAAGATGCCCATTTTTATGCCTTGCTCAGCATGTTTGCCGTAGGGATTACTGTTTTTGCCCTACGAGTTTGGCATAAGCCATCAAGTTGGTTGTTATTGTGGTTGTATATTATCATTACTGTACTGGGCTTTTATACTCATTATTTTACTTATTTCAGTTGGGGTGCGGTTAATTTAATTGCTTTATGGTTTACCTTTAACTGGAGTGACAAAGCTGGCTTTGTCATGTCAAACCAAGGTTTGATGCTCCAAAAGAAGTGGTGGTTGGCTCAAATTATTATTGTGGTATTATACAGCCCTTGGATTTATCTTAGCTTGTGGATTGTAACTACTTACATTGAGCCATGGATTGAGTTTGCACCGTTTGTTGAAATATTATATCGCAATTTGGCGGCGTATAGTATTCATCTTGGCCAACGTGAGGCATGGGGGATAGTAGCTATTGGATTGGCGGGGGTGCTTTTTTTGATTGGAGCATTGCCAGTAAGACCTGACAGGTTTCGAAAACCTGTCAGGTCTGAACCTAGGTTTCTAAAAACCTGTCAGGCATCGATTATCCTGCAAGTGATGATTTTTGCTCCCCTGTTTGTACTTTATATTGCCACCTACATCCGCCCATTATACGATGAAAAGTTGACCATATTTGTAGTGCCGCTTTTTCTAATCACCTTAGCTAGAGGGATTGACCTCATCATGTCGAATAGTAATTATTCACTCCCCTCGTTAGTAGACCCCACCCCCGACCCCTCCCCTACAAGGATAAGGGAGTACGATTTCCCTCACCACTCTCCTACAAGGATAGGGGTGGAGGGTGAACAGTTATTGTCGAATAAATGCATGGCAGTTCAATTTTTCGGAAAAATTGGACTTCTGACTGTGGCAAAGCCGATTGGTTATCTAAGCCTCATGCTAATTTCAGGTGCCATGTTGCTTTCTAATTACCATTATTTTTTTAATCCCGACTATGCTAAAAGTCCTGATTGGCATGGATTGATGAATTATGTTCATACCCATGCTCAAGCAGATGATTTACTAATTTATAATTTTCCCGAACCGACCATTCCTTATTACAATGATGACCGCTTGCCGATTATTCTTTTGCCGAGTAATGATGATTTGGACCAGACGCAAATTGTCATAGAAACTGAAAAGGGTATCGGTGGGTATCGGCGGGTGTGGTTTGTACCGTTGGTAAAATCATGGTGGGATACGAACGCTGATGTATTGACTTGGCTCAATCGACATGCCGACCGCCAAGAAGAAAAATTCTTCCGAGATACACATGTTATTTTATATCTAACACCTACTACATGGCAAGAAAAGATGATTTCCCAACCTACCCTTTTTGCCGAAGGTATCAGATTACATGGATTTCATGTTGCTGAAACTGATTTATCTAGCGATGATGTTGTCGATTTATCACTTTATTGGCAGGCAGAACGCGTCTTTGATATATCTTATACTGTGTTTACTCATGTAATTAGAACTGATGGTCAGTTGTACGGACAATGGGACAATCTACCAGTAAGCGGCACATATCCCATGACAGAATGGGCACCAGGTGAAATGATTGTAGATAAATACGAAATTCCCATAAACACATACGCTCCTGCGGGAAATTATCGTCTGCTAATTGGGTTGTATAACCCTGCAACTGGGGTACGATTGCCAGTGTTAGATGCAGAAGACAAACCAATTAACGACCATGTTCAGTTGAGTGTAAAAATTACATTGCAATAAATTACTTGTCAATTTCCATAAATGCTCAATTCATGCTAAACTATACGGCATGTAGAAGTAGATACTATTCAGGGCTGTTTAATGCTAAAATAAAGAACATGGCTTGGGATATTTATGGAGCGAAAAAGCTTGCTTTTTCATGTCAAAGCAAACTTTGACCCTCCAAGTTATCTTGTCAAAAAATAGCATTGAACTGACCTGGAGTAGGTACGGTTTCGTTGTCAAACAGTCAGGTAATGAAACCTGAAATACTAAACATGATTTATTATTAACAATATAGAAAGGATATCAAATGTCAGAAGCACTTGAAAAAGTATTTGTTTCACTGGTTGAAAAGAGTTGGGATAAATACTATGAGCGTATTCATCACAAATATCTTGATGATATGTTAGTAGGGGCTGTGATAGCCTCTAATGTAGAAATGGGATATTCCCTAATTGACCTCAATTCAGATGGGGTTAATCATTATCTCCGTTTTGAACATCTGCCGTCTAAAAAGCGGTTAATTTTTCAATTGACCAATCTTACCGAAGATATAGTTTCTGCTAAAGTGTTAGGGAAACATGCTCGGGTTGTTATTGGCTATGGTCAAATGATTAGCAATGTCGGCAAAATTTGGCAGGCATTTAAGGCTGAAGTTAAAAGCGGTCTTTTAGATAAAGGTGAGCCAGGTGTAATCACCTTTGATGCAGATGTCACATCGGGCTATATTTATGCCCAAGTTCCCCTCATTTTAGACCTTGAACAATATTTTGAAGGGAAATACAAAATCAATCATCCTTTACTTGAAAAGCATATTTCTGCCGTAACCCATTCGCTAGCAAAATATCTAGCGGGACGGCTTGGTGCATAGGAGGCAAATGTAATGTTTTCATTTTTATCGAAATTTCAGCATAAAAAAGAAATGAGGGAGAGCAAAGATGAAATTCTTGTCGGTGAAATTGTGCGTGTCATGGCAAGATTAGGCAATCCTGCTATTGGTTTTTCGGCAAACATGGGTAAACAATCCATCCGCTTTAAGCCGACACGGGATACATTGCTTTTCTCGATTGTCATCACCCTAGACCGTAAAACGGGCGGGACAGCAATACAAGAAGCCCTTATTGGCAGTAAGGCAACCCTTACTATCCAAACGAATGTAAAAAATTATATTGCTGACCCCGATGATTTAATTCAGATGTATAAGACTGATGTGCAGAATATCTTAAAGGTGCCTATTCTTGGCGGAATACGACTTGACCATCAAATCAATACCGTATTTGCCACCAAACAAGTCATCATCGATATTGGTAAGCACATCCCCAAAGATGAAAAAGGGGTTGAGAGGTTATCGCAGTTTTTGGTGGAACATATCAATGAACTGCGTAATAAATTGGCTCCGTATAAAAAATGGTAGCTATTATTGGAGCGTCAAAGCTTACTTTGACATGAAAAAGCAAGTTTTTTTGCTCCAAAACCAAAACGGGAATTGTGGCTACTTATCCTCCTTTTTGCAAAACATCCTTCAGCAAGGCTCGATTTTCCGAACGTAGTTTTTGATACATGTTTTCATCGACATTGCCGTCATGATGTATTTTATCTAACTCGGTGAGCAAAGCTAACAGCCTCACTTTTTCTTCTGCTAATGAAGTGTCATGGTTCTTTTGGGGATATTGCACGGTATAATAAAGGCTAAAACCAAGTACTGCACCACATAATCCCAAAATCGCCCATAACAACACAGTTTGGTCATTTCTAGTTGGTGTTGAGGGTGAGGTGGAGCCTTTTTGTTCCATGACGGGCATGTTTACACTATCTAAATTACCGAACATAATTGTAAAAGATTCATCTGCTTTGAAATCGGCACCACGCAACAGTTGATAATCCTCCCCTTCCATTGTCTCTACCCCTTGCAATATTAGCTGTTCACTTTGGATAGTCGGTCCCGCATTTTCAGCTAAAACAATTGTGTTTGATATATTATAGAAAAGGGTTATTTCAACTTTATCCTCAGATTGGTCAATAGGAATACTATATTGTGCTAAAGCCATGTAACTATCTTCACCTGGCAAAATAGGTTGGCTATCAGCATAATATCCCGCACTTGGTCGGATTGTGTTATTCTCAAATTTAATAGCCGTAGCATCGACAGGAATCATTATCTTGATAGTTTCATGCTGCTTATCTGTTCCCATTTCTCCTACAAAGGCATGCTTTCCTGAATTGCCAAAGACATACACATCTGTAATGTCAATAAATCCCAAATTATAACTTATGATGCGATGTAAACGACTCTGATAAAGCGATTCAGGATTTGGGGTTGTCTCATAAACGGTAAGGTCATGCTCAAGCATGGTTTCCTCAGCCTGAAACTGGATAAATTCCGAACTCGGAAAAGAAATATCATTGTATGTTGCATCTAAAAGATAGAACATGCTTGTTGACCTTTTCACGTTTTCAAAGATAAACAAGCCATTATTCGTAGTGACTATTTTGATTGTGTCAATGGTATTTCCTGAATGGTCAAGGATTTGTAATGTAACAGGGATATTTCCATGAGGATTACCCATTGTGCCATTGATAACCTTTCCTGTTATAATGCCATCTTCGGTTAACGTCGTTGGTGTTTGTTTCAGGGGAGATGCCTGGACTGTATTGGGAATGTAATACATCATGCCAGCAAATAGACAAGCACTCATGATACAAATAACGAATAAATAAAATTTTGGTTTTTGTGTGTAATATTTCATGATTTTAATAAAATTGAGATAAGATATCCCACCGATGCCATTGGGCTCGGTGAGTAGTTGAATTTTTGATACTAAACAAACCAATCATACCACAAAATCATCCGTAGCCAAAATCAAGACAAGATAAATCTTAAAAGAGTCCTACTAACACTCTATCATGCCCAGCTAAATCTTGCTTTACCGTAAAATCAGCATAGGATGCATACTCATAAGCAAGACTTAACACATGCTCCCCTTGTTGTGATTCAATTTCCATAATGAGTGTACCTCCTTTTTTGATACAAGCAAATCAATATTACCTGTCAAGCCCGTTAGCAAATCACTCTGAACAAATGTAATTTTATCCATTACCTGATGACAAATGGCATTATGTTTAGCCATGTATAATGCAAAAGACGAAATATCGGTAGCTATAATTTTTACTTGAGCATTTACGGCAAGGCTTATAGCTATACATCCACTTCCTGTTCCCATATCAATGATGCTTGTATATTTTTTTTGCTCAATCAATTGCAAGGCAGTTTCAACAAGAAGTTCCGTTTCGGGGCGTGGAATTAATACTGTAGAAGAAACATTGAATAAAAGCCCAAAAAAAGCCCGTGTCCCGATAATGTATGCAACAGGCTCACGGCATGCTCGGCGATGAATATATTTTTGGAATTGATGACATGCTTTTTCAGGGATGCTATCATTACTATGGATATACAACCATGCTCTATTTTGTTTGAGAACATGTGTTAATATGACTTCGGCATCTAAACGAGGAGTATCACATCCATGTTGTTTGAGGTGTTTTGTGGCGTTATAAATAATTTCTTTTATCATCATTCTATCATGCTAAGCAATACACCCATGAGTTTGTTAGATGAGCCGATATGATAATCGTCTATATCAATATATGCTGTATTCCCTTCCAATTTAACAAATTGCCAAAGAACACCTGTTGTAATAATACCATAAACATATTTAATTTCATTTCCCTTTTGCTGATTAAACACTTGAGACGCAATCATGGTCGAAATACACTGCCCTAAACCGCTAGAGATGTTATCATTTTTAGCTTCAACAATGTTGATGACAGGTGCTTTCAAGTAATATTGTTCGGGAGTAAGACTGATAATAAAATCACATCGTCCTTTTAAGCCACGATGTTTATCTACATTAAATTCAATCCCTGAAAAGAAGCTAATCTTTCGTTCTAACATTTCACGAAATTCGGCAATGACAGGTGCAACTATCAATTCAGAACAGGCTTTTTTAGTATTGATGGCTTTTGCTAAGGGTACAAATTTTTTGAGTGTAACTGCCAAGTAATCACTAATTTGTCTCGATTCCACATCAGAAAAAAGTGACATGTCTTCTACAAGAGTCGTTCCAAAATACATCGTGATTTCATCAAGTGTAAACGAACTGTATGATTTGTCGGATAAATCTTTATTTTTCATTATTTGCTCCTATAGTTTTTAAGAAAAAGATTTTGGGTCCGTAGCCGTGATTTCCAATATCATTGGAGCGAAAAAGTTTGCTTTTTCATGTCAAGGCAAGCCTCGACACTCCATGAATTACTATCTCAGGAATTGCAAATATCATGTACATGGTAACAACACATGAAATGTACTGCCTGGATTTTGATTGGCATCAAAGCCATCACTTTCAACCCAAATGCTTCCTCCATGTGCTTCAACAACCCCTTTAGCAATAGTCAGCCCAAGTCCAGGACCTCCAGCCCGAAACTGTGTTTTTCCTGAACTATGACGGCTGGTATCTTCAGCAGCAGTGTAGAATTTTTCAAAGATAAGGCGTTGGTCTTCTCTATTAATACCAATTCCTGTATCTTGCACAGATATTTGGATAAATTCAGCATTATCATCGCTGGACAAATGTTTTGTATCCCCATGGTATGGTATAGCACTTACCGTAATTTTGCCGTAATCAGGAGTATATTTGATAGCATTACCAATCAATCGTTTGAATATTTGGGTCAATTGGCTACTATCACCGACAACACTAGGTAATGTCATCTGTATCTCAATTTCAATTGTGAGATTTCGTTCAATGATTGCCTTTTTCAAATCACGCACCACAGATTCTATCACACCCCTAATAGAAAGTGGGCTGTAAACTAACTCTAGTGTAGAAAGTTCGACACGCCCAATACTAATCATATCGTTGATAATATCACTCAATCTGTCTACACCTTTTCGTAAGCCGTCAATCATTTCGGAGAGGTTTTTATCGCTGGTGAGTTTGGGGTTGGTACGGAGCATATCAGTGTATACATGGAGCATTGTGAGAGGTGTACGCAGTTCATGGGAAGCAATGTGAATAAAATCTGTCTTAGCTTGGTCAAGTCGTTGCAAACGCTCATGCATAATATTGAGTTCTTCGTGTACCTCTGTCAATTCACTAAACTTCTGTTGAAGTTCGGTGACCAAGTTTGTCGTCTGTTCACGCAGGAATTTCTCACGCTTAGTGTCCTCTTGTGCTTTACGTGGTTTGCCAATGCGAGAAGAAACCTCATAAATCAAGTCTTTTACACCAAACGGTTTGCTCAAATAACCATCACATCCTATGGCAATTGCTCGTTCCACATCATCAGATACATTTCGAGCTGTCAATGCCACAATTGGTACAGAGGCTAATTGCGGATAACTTCTGATTTTGGTGACAGCACTAAAACCATCAATATCAGGTAAGTTAATATCCATCAAAATAAGGTCGGGTGAAATTTCAACCGCTTTGGATACCCCCTCCAAACCGTTCTCAGCATCAACGACTTTATAGCCTTGACTTTCTAAAATCCGACGCACTAAATCACGATTATTTTTTAAATCCTCAACACTTAAAATGGTGAAACTATTTTTCACAGTAGTACCTTACAATATATCCCATGCAAAACAGACATTTTACTTATTCGTGCCTGTCCTATGTGTGAACATTTCTATACTAAACTATTCTACCATTAATCAGGATAAACCTATAATGAGATAAACTTAAACAGGAAATATGCCATAGTTTGCCAAAAGGGTTAATTTTTCCAAATATATAGTAATACAATATTCTTATTTTAGCAATAAATGGTGTGTTTGTCTAATTTTAAACCGTAAATTTAAAACCTGAATGTGCATTATTGCGTGTTTTCAAGAATTAAGGTATTATTGTATGATGAATTATAAAATTGACTTTATGATTCCTACTATTCCATTAATATTATACTATATTTAAAATTTGGCGAATTGGCTTTTAATTTTTTTGAGTAAAACAGAGGTTATATACATGATAATACATGGCTTTGAGTTAATCAAGGAAGAAAAAATTCCTAAACTTAATAACACTAATGCTCGTCTTTTCCGTCACATTGAAACAGGGGCTGAACTCCTCTCGATGGAAAATGATGATGAAAATAAATCGTTTGGTATTACTTTTCGTACACCTGTTAATGATTCGACGGGGGTTCCTCATATTTTAGAACATTCCGTTTTAGGCGGTTCACAGAAATATCCCGTTAAAGACCCTTTTGTTCATCTGACACAAGGGTCTTTGAATACTTTTATCAATGCCTTCACATTTCCTGATAAAACATGCTACCCTGCCGCTAGTCAAAATCTAAAAGATTTTTATAATCTGATTGATGTTTATCTTGATGCAGTTCTTTATCCTAACATCAAACCCGAAACATTACAGCAAGAAGGTTGGCATTATGAACTGGAAAACTTAGATGCACCCCTAACCTACAAAGGTGTTGTACTTAATGAAATGAAAGGCACGTATTCATCTCCTGAACAAATATTTGGTGATGTAATTCAACGAAACCTTTTTCCTGATACCACTTACCAATTTGATTCAGGCGGTAATCCAAAACACATTACTGATTTAACTTATGAACAATTTAAATCATATCATGAAACATATTATCATCCTAGTAATGCACGTATTTATTTTTATGGTGATGACCCCCCTGAAGCACGTTTGCGGATAATTCAAAATTACTTGAAAGATTTTAGCAAAATTGAACCCGATTCCAAAATCACACTTCAACCATACTTTGACGCACCAAGACGGGTTACTCATGCTTATCCTGCTGGGCGAGAAACTGACCCTGAAAAAAAATATCGCATTGCTGTAAACTGGCTTCTCCCCGAAGCAACAGACCCCGAATTAACGATGGCTTTGTCCATCATGTCAGACTTACTTACTGGTACTTCAGCTTCGCCACTACGCAAAGCATTGATTCAGTAGGGTTGAAGGGAGTTCATCGTGATAATGTTGATGAGGTTGAAACTTTAATATTTGACACGTTAGACATATTGGCTAAAGAAGGTTTTGAATCAGAGATGATTGAAGCCGCTGTAAACACTATCGAATTTCATCTACGTGAGAAAAACACAGGCTCATTCCCACGTGGCTTAGCGGTCATGCTAGGTGTCCTGAACACATGGCTACATGATGGCGACCCGTTTTCTCATTTGAAATATGAAAAGCCACTAAATGCCTTGAAAACCAATTTGGCAGGAGAGGAAAGAGTTTTTGAAAATCTTATTGAACGCTATTTCATAAATAATCCTCATCGCGTAACAGTCATTCTCGAACCTGATACGGAATTACCACAACGTGAAGAGGCACAAGAACGGGAACAGCTAGCAGAGATACGAAAACAAAAGAGCCAAGAAGACCTGAAAATGGTCATGCAAAAAGCTCAACAGTTAAAAGAATTGCAGGAAACTCCTGACTCACCTGAAGCATTAGCAACCCTGCCGATGTTGCAGTTATCTGACTTGGATAAGAAAATAAAACATATCCCTCTTGAAGTAATTCAAGAAGGGAAAACCAAAATTTTATACCATGACCTTCTTACAGATGGTATCATCTATCTTGATGTTGGTTTTAATCTGCACACCTTACCCCAAGAATTATTGCCGTACATGCCTTTATTCAGTACGGCTCTCACCCAAATCGGGACAGAAACAGAAGATTTCGTAAAACTTTCCCAACGTATCGGTCGCAAGACAGGGGGAGTGTTGGCATCACCACTTATTTTGCCCATGAGGAACTCACAAAAAAGTACTGCTTGGCTTTTCTTGCGAGGAAAAGCTACTACCGATAAAGGTGATGACCTTTTAGACATCATGCGTGACATTCTGCTTACCATCAAGTTAGATAACCCCGAACGTTTCATGCAATTGCTTTTAAGAGAAAAAGCAGGTGAGGAGTCAAACATAGTGTCGTATGGGTCTGCGACCGTTGCTACACGCTTGCAAGCTCGTTTTCATGAGGCGAGCTGGGCGAATGAACAAATGAATGGCATAAGCTATCTTTTCTTTTTACGGCAATTAGTAAAAGATGTTAAGGATGATTGGCAATCTGTTTTAGCAAAATTAGAAGAAATACGCCGTATTGTGTTTAACCAAAACGGTATGATTAGTAATATCACTTTAGATGAGGCAAACTGGCAAAAGTTTCAGCCGAAACTGGCTCACTTGTTCACTGACATGCCGACTCATCCTGTCAACATCGCCGAATGGAAATGTGGCATGTTGCCGAAATATGAGGGCTTGACTGCTCCAGCAACGGTCAACTATGTGTGCAAGGGTGCTAACTTGTACGATTTTGGATACAAACGACATGGTTCTGTGTCGGTTATTCTTAATCATCTTCGTTCTACATGGCTGTGGGAAAAAATCCGCGTGCAAGGTGGAGCCTATGGAACATTTTGTAACTTTGGTGACCTTTCAGGTGTGCTTACATACACATCTTATCATGACCCTAATTTGCTCAAGACACTTGATGCTTATGATAAATCAGGACAATTTCTTCGAGAACTTGATTTAAGCAATGATGACTTGACCAAAAATATCATCGGTGTTATTGGTAGCATGGATGGATATCAACTGCCCGATGGTAAAGGACGAACTTCCATGATTCGACATCTTGTCGGAAATACTGAAGAACACATCCAACAAATTCGAGACGAAGTATTGACGACTACCATCGAAGATTTTAAGCGATTTGCTGATGCACTGGATTATGTTAAACAAGAAGGATGTGTCGTTATCTTAAGTTCTAAAGAAAATATCGAAGCTCTAAATGAAAGGAGCAATGATTGGCTTGAGGTTACGAAAGTTTTATGAGCTAAAGATGTTTACAGTAGCTTTACTTGAACCACAAATACCACCGAATACTGGTAATATTGCTCGTACATGTGCTGCCAATAATCTTGATTTGGTTGTGGTAGGACAGCTTGGTTTTGAGTTGAGCGATAAATATCTCAAACGAGCGGGCTTGGACTATTGGGAATTTTCTCGTATTCGGTATGAGCCTGACCTTGAAAAATATCTAGCTAATTTGAATATGAGTCATGTTTATTTATTGACTACAAAAGGAACAAAACTTTATACAGCCATTAAACCACAACGCGGCGATACGTTTGTGTTTGGTAATGAAATATGGGGGTTTTCTAAGGGATTACTAAAGCAACATTCTGAATCCTGTTACACCATTCCAATGATTAATAAAAACATTCGTTGTTTAAATTTGGCGACCAGTGTGGGAATAGTGATGTACCACATGTTGGCTTTATACAATTTTGGTTTACGATAAAACTTATGCACCGATTTTTTGTTTCTCCCAAATGTATATCGAAACGTACCGTCAACTTGGTGGGAAGTGTTGCTCATCAAATTAAAAACGTTCTTCGCATGAAGCCAGGTCGAAAAATTATTGTGTTGGATAACACAGGGAACGAATATCTAGTCAATTTGCAACGCATCGCAAAAACTGTTGTTGTCGGTCAAATCATTGAAACGACTGTTTCTCAAGGAGAACCAATGTTACGACTTAGTTTGTATCAAGGAACGCTCAAAGCCCAACGATTTGAATGGGTATTACAAAAAGGCACCGAATTGGGCATCTCAGAATTTATACCCGTGATTTGTCAGCGTTCTATTTTGGGTGATGTCGAATCAGTGGATGAAAAGCATGCCCGTTGGGAGCGTATCATTCGTGAAGCTGCCGAACAGTGTGAACGGGGAAATCTGCCCGAATTACGCCCTGCCATGATGTTTTCTCAAGCATGTAATCGAGCAGGCACAGAATCAGAAATGAGTTGGTTAGCATGGGAATATGCCGAAGATACGGGCTTACGTTCGGTGTTATCTACCATTGAAAGCACACTTCAAAAAGCCAGTTTATTTATCGGCTCCGAAGGTGGTTTTACCCTAGATGAAGTACGTCTAGCTGACCGTTATAATATTAGCCCTATTTGGTTGGGAAAACGCATTTTACGTGCCGAAACAGCCAGTATAGTAGCCGCCTCAATTTTATTTTATCAGTTTGGAGAATTGGAGTGACAAAGCAAGTTTTGATGCTCCTTATGACGCTCCTTATATCATTGGAGTAATTATGACAAAATTAACACGCAAAGAAATTATTGATATTTTGGTGACTGCCCGTGAACAGGGAAACATTCCCAATTTAAGCGGCATGGATTTAAGTCAAGCCCAAATGAGTGGATTTAACTTACATGAAGTTAGCCTGACCGATGCCAATTTGCAGGAGGCTAATTTGAAATATGCCTACCTAAAACAAGCCTCATTTAGAAGAGCAAATTTGCAAAATGCCGACCTGCACGGGGCTAATTTATCAAGCAGTTTTTTGGTCAAGGCTAATTTACAGCAAGCGAATTTGCAGGAATGTGATCTACAGCATGCCTCACTCGCTAAGGTGAATTTAAGCTATGCTAACTTGAGTGGTGCTAGATTAGACAATGCCTTTTTGGGTAACGCTGACCTGCAACATGCTAATTTGAGTAATGTTACATTACACAATACAGATATGCATGGGGCAAATTTAGATAATGCTAATCTGACAGGCGTTAGCTATAATCATGCCACATTATGGCCCGACGATTTTACTCCCCCTGATACCGCTATCAAAGAAGAGAAAAATCGTTTTCATATTTTTGTGCCAGTTGCACTAGGTCTTATTTTGGTAAGCATTGCGATTTTGTTCATGCTTGGGCGATTATGTAATGATGAAGATTAATCGTCAAGTTTAGTAGGATTGTTTAATGCTAACATGTGGTCGCACAATGGAGCGAAAAAGCTCGCTTTTTCATGTCAAAGCGAGCTTTGACCCTCCAATTCATGTCAAAGTGTGATGTATTTTTCGTAATCACTTCGAAAATGCTTGATGGTAGCATTGATAGGATTGACCGCAAATTCACCCAATGGACAGAAACAATTATCTGTCATTTGATGGGTGATTTTTGTCAGTAAATCAATATCAAATGATGTGCCTTTGCCTGAACGGATACGGTGCATGACTTGTTCCAGCCAGTAATTCCCTTCGCGGCATGGGCTACATTTGCCACAGCTTTCATGCTTGAAAAAGTGAACCATTTTCTCTGCCGCCCATGCCATGTCCACCGTTTCATCCATGACGATAAATGAAGCCGAGCCTAACGTCGTGTTTGCCTCTGCCATTGATTCATAATCCATCATTACATCAAAATGTTCAGGGGGTATCATGGGTGCCGAAGCTCCTGCAGGCAAAATGCCTTTGATGGGCAGCCCACTCATCGTCCCTCCACCTAATTCTTCAATTAGATAACGAAGGGGGGCTCCCAATGGCAGTTCGTAATTGCCTGGATTTTTGACATGACCACTTAGGCTAAAAATCTTTATGCCAGGACTGCGTTCGGTGCCATAGCGACGATACCAATCCGAGCCATTTAAGATTATCGGTGGAACATTTGATAGTGTTTCGACATTATTGATAACGGTCGGTTTCGCATACAAGCCTTCGGCAGCTGGAAAGGGGGGACGTGAACGAGGTTGTCCCATGTATCCCTCAAGGCTGTTTAGCAAAGCCGTTTCCTCTCCACAAATATATGCTCCCGCTCCTAAGTGCAGAAATATATCCATCGAAAAATCGGTGTTCATGATATTTTTGCCGAGCAACCCATTGTTGTAGGCTTCATCAATTGCTTTTTTCAGGGGAACAAAAGTGTTCTTAAATTCACCCCGCCCGTAAATATAGGCTCGTTCTGCTCCAACAGCAAAAGCACAAAGAATTATACCTTCAATTACTTGATGTGGATTTTCACCCATCAATTCACGGTCTTTGAATGTACCGGGTTCGCTCTCATCGGCGTTGACGACCACATAAACGGGTTTTACATTCGGCGGAATAAATGACCACTTGACACCTGCAGGAAATCCTGCTCCGCCACGTCCTCGTAAGTTTGCTGTTTTGACAACTTGCGTGACTTCGCCAGGATTCATCACAGTTAATGCCTTTTTTAGTGCATCATAACCGCCATGAGCGATATAAACGTTAATATCCCTAATATTCGGAATGTCTTTATTGCGTAATAATACGTGTTTGTCTAAATATTTATTTGTCATATAATTAACCTTAAACTAAAACTAAGTACCTAAGCACAATTTTTTGTGCTTTTCACTACAATACAAATTAACACCAATTGTAATATAAATCCACAAAACAGACAAATTGTAACCGTTCACCCCCACCCCTAACCCCTCCCCACAGGGAGAGGGGCTTCTCCTCGTAGGGGAAGTGGGCTGGGGGTTGGGGTCTACTAACAAGAAGGGAGTGAATAATTACGACAAATTACATTTTTAACACAAGAAGAAATAGCGGAAAGGATAATTTGATTACGTCCTTTCTCTTTTGCTATGTACAATGCCTGGTCAGCAATGGCGATAAATTCAGCAAGAGGAAATTCATTATGCGGTATCATGCTAACAATTCCAATACTACAGGTAAAATAAGGATTAATTTTTGGTTTAGCATATCCTATCTGTAATTTGGATACGTTTTCCTGAATTTGTTTTGCAACATGCATAGCTCCTTGCTCATTCGTATTGGGCAAGATAACAACAAATTCATCCCCACCATAGCGAGCCGCTAAATCAGTCGGTCGTCCCGCACATTGATTCAAAATTTGAGCAAATTTCTTAAGAAAATCATCGCCTGCTAGATGCCCATGGTAATCATTGTAAGATTTGAAATAATCAATGTCAAGAAAAATGAGCGATAGATAGTCTTTTCCTCTAGCTAATCTTTGCCATTCTTGTTTTAGATAGGTGTCGAAATATCGTCGATTAGCAATTTGGGTTAGACCATCTATATTGACCATGCGAGCCAATTTTTCCTCTGCCAGCTTACTGTCGGTGATGTTACCAGAAGTACTGATAAAACCAGTGATATTTTCATCTGAATTGTTAAGTCAGGCACGGTATGATTGATGAACAGAATCGTATAGTCCATGTCTAACAGCATAATATGATACGGCGAATTTTCCGTAAGCGACCTCCATTTTTCCTCGCTCTCTCTTAGTTCATCCTGTACCTGCATCAAATCCGAAATATCACGTATCGATTCAATAACATGAGTGACATTGCCTTCTTTATCCTTCAGTGGCGAGAGCAAAATATCCACATAAACCTTGGAACCATAAGCATTTAAATGTATGTGTTGGTAACTGCATGGTCTTCCTGTTTTAAACACATCATGCAACATACAATGCTCTCCATGTTTATCACAAGATGTATCGTAGCCGTGCAAGACATTAAAGCAATACCGCCCAATGACCTGTTCACGCTTAAGCCCAGTTGTATTTAGAACCTTATTGTTCACATCTACGATACGATAATCGGGGTCTATGACCAGGATATCTTCATGCAGATTGTGTATCAGCGAGCGGAAATAGTGTTCTCGTTCTGCTGATACCTTCTCCACCCGTTTGCGTTCGCTCATTTCCTGTTCAAGTTGAGCATTTTGTTCCCCAAGATGCCTTCGCAAATTATGGATGGTCGAATGAGTTTGCACTCTGGCTACTATTTCATCCAACTGAAAAGGTTTGGTGATGTAATCAACCGCACCTAATTTAAATCCTTTGACCTTGTTCACTGTATCATCGGCAACACTCACAAAAATAATAGGAATATCTTGGGTATCACTATTATTCTTCATCTGCCGACATACCTCATAACCATCAATGCCTGGCATTTTTATATCTAGGAGGATAAGGTCTGGTTTGATACGGGCGACTGATTTGAGTGCATTTTCACCACTTGTTGCCACTAAAACTTTGTACCCGACTTTACTCAAACCGATGTATAATATATCCAAATTAATCGTCTCATCATCAACAACCAAAATTGTACTTTTTGTCATGCTTTACCCTGCAAGAATCAGTTACCTTTTAGGGTTGGGTAGTTGACTCCTTTTCTGATTTTGCTCGCAATTTGGAAAGGATATTACTCATCTCCTCATGTGTCAAATTCTCATGATAGTCCAAATTAATCTGACAGCATGGAGCATTATTACAAGCGGCGATGCACACCACTTCTTCCAAAGTGAACATGTTATCGTCTGTTGTGCCACCTTCGGGAGGCAAGCCAAGTTGTTCAGCTAATTCATGATAAAATTTGGTTGCTCCACGCAAAGCACATGGCAAATCGGTACAAAATTGAATGATGTATTTGCCTGTAGGTTCTTTGCGGAAAAGGGTGTAAAAGCCAATGACAGAATGAACATCTGTCACGGTTAAATCAAGTGCATCAGCAACGGCTTTGATGTCATCGTCATCAAGCCAATTTTTTTCTTGTTGAGCAAGATACAACGCCGATAACACGGCTGACCGTTTGGTGTTGTACTGCGGTAACATTTTTTCAAGTTCGCGTTGTTCTTTTTCTGACCACATATCTTTCTTCCTTTTGAAGTATGGCTAAATAATCTAGGTACTATATCAGTGAATGATAAAAACGGCAATTTTAGAGGATTAACATTGCCGTTTAATAGTAGACCTCAACCCAGCCCCGCACCTACGAGGAGAATGGGAGCAAGATGGGGTATGGGTTAGGGTGATGGGAGGCGTATTTCCCATAATCCAAGCAAACTTACATAGCCAAAACTGAGAGCATATAACATGATAAATGGTACAGCAAACATATTGCCATTTTCTAAGGCGACGACGACAGTTAAAAAGGCATAAAAACTCAATGCCAACTCGCCAAAAACAAGTCTATCCGTAAATAGTCTGTAGGGGCTTTGTTGCCATTTATCTGTTTTTCGTTCTAGATTAAATTTGGGAGTCCGTCTAAAAATGTTTTCAACGCCAAGCAAGGCTTCAATCACAGCTTTGGTATTGTTTAAGGCGATGCCCATGCCAAGTAACATGAGTATAGGAAAGTAGCTAAATCGTTTCACTCTTGTACGGGTGTAAAGTGTAGCAATCGCAGTGGCATACATCGTTGGTGGGGCAAGACTCATAAAGCTAAGATATGCCAAAGGAAAATCAACCCGATATGTCAGGAACATCAAAGGGAATGATGTCAACAGCAAAATTACCATGAGCGGATGGGCTAGATAACCTGTTAGGTGAATAAACGCTTGTAATTTTGTCCAAAAAAATAAATCTGCTTGCCATACTGAGGGAGCTAATTTTTTGAAGCACTGAATAGAACCCTTTGCCCAACGAAATTGTTGTCGTTTAAATGCGGCTAATTGAGGGGGAAGTTCAGCAGGAGCGACCACATCTCGCAAGTAAAGGCATTGCCAGCCATGCAATTGAGCTCGGTAGCTGAGGTCTAAATCTTCACAAATGGTATCATCCTGCCAGCCTCCCGCCGAATCAATTGCGGTTCGCCGCCATACCCCAGCCGTACCATTAAAATTCATTAGCAACCCCGATTGATTGCGAGCCGCTTGCTCAATGCCAAAATGTCCATCTAAGGCAATTGCTTGAGCCCGAGTCAATGGCGAGTAATTATCATTCAAATGTCCCCAGCGCGTTTGCAACAAACCTACATGCGAATCCGCTAAAAAATGGGGAATTGTTTTTTGTAAAAAATCAGACGGCGGCATAAAATCGGCATCAAAAATTACAATAAATTCACCACTAGCTGTTTTCAAGCCTGCTTCTAATGCTCCTGCTTTGAAGCCTGTGCGGTTACTCCGATAAATATAATCAATATTTATACCATGCTTTCGATGATTATTCACCAATTTTTCTGCTGATTTTGCAGTGTGGTCAGTCGAGTCATCCAAAACTTGAATTTGTAGCAGATGAGATGGGTAATCAAGTTTAATGACACTATTAATCAATCGTTCGATAACTTCTGCTTCATTGTAAATTGGTAATTGGATTGTTACAGTTGGTAAGGATAGTGATGAATTTTCAGGCAGAAGACTAGGTGATTTTTTTGTTTTCCAATAGATGAATGTTAAAACCCAACTGTTAAGAGCATATACTGCCAACCACAAAGCGGCTCCGAGATAAACGAACGCAATAAGTGTAATTAGAAACATTGAACCTCCAAGATTGAAATTGCAAAACGAGAGTATAGCATGTTTGTTGATGATGGTCAACAAAAAATTAGTAATTATTCACTACTGTCCAACAGGTTGATTGCGGTAAAGGTGTTTACTATCTGTAGGGTTATTGGCTAATTGTTTGCCAAGCATTTAATATCACTCGTCATAGCCATGACAAATTTCATAAATACTTGGCAATCGGTATTGGAACGATTTTTGCCTTTCAAGTGCTAATCATCACTGGTGGCGTATTAAAACTACTCACAATGACAGGCATAACACTACCCTTTATTAGTTATGGAGGAAGTTCATTGGTAACGAGTTATAGCATGATTGGCTTATTGGCAGTAAATCAATCTTATTCAAAACAAGCACATCTACCCCGCGATACATCGGAGGATATTTGTATGGCTTGTCATCGCCTTCAGGGATACTTGCCAACAATATATTGAGATGGGTCCCCAAGTTAAAATTGGCAGGACATATCAGATTACCCACATTTTCAATGATGATAAGGTCAAGGTCATTTAATGGTAGCTTATCTAGGGCAGGGCTAATCATGTTGCTATCCAAATGACAACCTCCACCAGTGTTAATTTGAACAACTGGTATACCCAATTCGGCAACTTTTTCACTATCAATTGTGGTGGCGATATCACCATCAATATAACCAATTCGTTTCGTATCTTTTAGAAGACTGATGGTACTTTTGATAAATGTTGTTTTGCCTGCTCCAGGTGATGCCATGATATTTACAGCAAACACATTAGCCGCATTTAAGCGTTCATTTAATTCCATTGCCAATGTTGTATTGGCTTCCATGATGTGTTCAACAATAGGTATTCGAGTCATAAAACTTACTCCACGTCAATGCTATCTAAACGAAATTCATCTCCACCAATAACTTGTACACATGTACTTTGACAGTGTGGACATGAAAAATCAGCTTGATTGGTTAGGGTAAACTTAGTATCACAATCAAGACAATGAAAAGTCGCGGGGATACGTTCAAATTTAAGAATGGCATCCTGTGCAATTGTTCCTTTAGCGATAATGTCCCAATAAAACTGAACCGAGTCATCCACAATACTTGCCATTTGCCCCATGACTAAATTAAGTTGCGTCACCTTTTTTACATCGGCTACTTGGGCATGCCGAAGTGTGATTTCAAGCAGATTTTCTGTGATAGAGAGTTCATGCATATTATACTCCAAAAATAAAATTTAATTAGGACTTATGCAGTTGCGTAATCAAGCAAAAGAATTTGTGAAAACCATGTGTCAGACAAGAAAGGTTTTCGAAAACCTTTCTTGTCTTGACTGTCAAAGCAAGCTTTGACGCTCCAGAACTTATGCTTAGGTACTTACTACTCAACAATCAACGATACATCATCAAGGTACAAACTCGTCGGTTTACCATTGGCGATATTGTTAATGGCTCCAAAGTAGATAGTCATTGTATTTCCTTTGTATTGCGTTAGGTCGAATGTGTGTAATTGCCAGTGTTGTTGATTGCTTAAGGCTTGATACAAATGTTCTTCAACACGGTCATGTTGATTTAAGAGTAGGATTAACTGTACATCACTGCTAGGAATATCAAAACTGACAGGCATGGTATGTACGTTAAGCGTGATTTTATTAGCATGTGCGGGCAAGGTAATTTGTTGCCTCACCGAGCTGTAAGCAAATTGGTCAGCATTGGAATCGGTGATACCAACAACGACTGAACGGTTACCACTATGAGCCTTATCCGTAGTATAACGTCCTGTTTGACGGGTGGTCTCAAATACCCAACCCATGTCATCCTCGAAGCTACTATTTACAATAATGTTTCCTGCAACAGGTGTTACAGGTTGAGGTGTGTATGTAGGTTGTACGGGAACAGAAGTTGGTTCTCCCGTTGGAGTTTCAATCGGTGTTTCCTCAGTTGGTACAGGTACTTCGGTAGATGATTCTGTTGGAACGGTCGCTGTTACTTTATCAATGGGAGTTGGTTCTACACCAGTTAGCATAGAAATGGCATCGGAGGCTTGAATTAAACCCGCTCCAAAATGGTTAGCATCCCCAATATTTTTAGCTGTACTCACTAAAATTGACTTTATTTGTTCGGGGTTTGCGTCTGGATTAGCCGCTAGCATCAATGCAATAACTCCACTGACATGAGGGGTTGCCATTGATGTCCCTTCCATAAAGGCATACTTAAAAATGGAATATTGTCCATTCTTAAATGTTTGTTGGACAATACCATCTCCTAAACCATCCTGATTTATATCTGTACTATTATCCCCACCAGGAGCAATAATATCAAGTTCAGGACCAAAATTGCTATATTTTGCACGAGTCTCTTTTATATCCATTGCTCCAACAGCGATGACATTTTCAAAGGCGGCGGGATATTCAACTGCACTATTACTATTTCCAGCGGCGGCTACGACAATTACACCATTGGCATAAGCTTGGTCAATTGCTTCTTTGAGTGCTTGAGAGATAGCACGCCCACTCAAACTTAAATTAATAATATCAGCCCCATTACCAACGGCATAGGTAATGCCTTGTATGATACCAGCATAACTTCCCTGCCCCGATAAATCAAGCACCTTAATCGGCATGACGGTAGCATTGTAGGCAACACTTGCCACACCTTTACCGTTATTGGTCGTTTGAGCGATTGTCCCTGCGACATGTGTGCCATGTCCTTGGTCATCATTTGGGTGCGGGTCATCGTTCACAAAATCATAACCAGCTACAAAATTTGTTCCTGCTAAATCGGGGGCCTGAACAAACATATCATAAGTTTCATACGCTATGCCTGTATCTAACACTGCAACGATAACACCTTCCCCCGTACTCATCTGCCAGGCTTGAGGAACTTGAATCGCCTCCAAATTCCATTGATACTGAAAATATGGGTCATCTACAGACTGACTATTTTGAATAGCAAATCCTTCCTCACTAGCATAAGCTATATAATTCGGTTCAACATACTCAACTTTCTCATTTTGAGAAATTTTGTCAATCGTATCTTCGACACTTTGAGTTTCATCAAACTCTGCCACAAAAATTTGATTGATTGTACCCGCATCAATCTCATCTACACTTTGACTGCGAATTTCGGCGACAGGAGCCAAAAGTGGTTCTAGCTCTGTAATACCTAATTCTCGGAAAAGTGGGTCCAAACTCGCCGAACCGATTGCTATACCATCTGGGTCCTCTTTTTTCTTTTTGGGAAGTTCAGGTAATGTTTCAGCAGTGAATTTAATTAGGGCTTGTCCTTGTGCAAAAAGAATATCACTAGAAGGCACGACAGCTCGGCTACTATCATCAAATATTGCCGATGTACCATCAGGTTCTGTTACAGGTTCAGGAGGTTGCGAGTCGCCAGAACGAGTCAACTCACACCCACTTAGCATGACACTAACAACTAAAATAAACGAAAAGATAATTTGAAAACGTTTCATAAGATACATACTCCCATTCACTAAACTTTTAATTTCATAACAACGCTATATTAAGTGTATCATTGATATTCAAAGTATGCAATGTGAACAGTTATATTTTGGCTTTTAACGTGATAGCTAAAGCTATTGCACTTCTGCATGTAGATATGGCTGTTCAATGCTATTTTTTGACAAGATAAACTGGAGCGTCAAAGCTTGCTTTTACATGAAAAGCAAAAGTAGCATGCTATGGTTATGGTTTTGATGAGAAAAATTGGTGGTTGAGCGAATGGGGAACGATTATGTGCTTCAACGAATATATCAAATTAGTTTATTATTAAGGTTTTCAAAAACCTTTCTTGTCTTGACTGTCAAAGCAAGCTTTGACGCTCCAGTAAGATATCTTCATGAAAATGTTACTTTGTGCCCGTTTTTAGTATACACTATAACGAATGGACAAATTAAAAAACGTACCACCATATTTCATTGAAAAAATTGTATTCGGTTCGATGTTTGTCATCTCCACTATGCTTGTATTGTGGATGTTGTTTTTTTCGTCACCATTTGAACCTGTGGCAAACACGGCTGATGATCCTGCTAATACAGTATTGCAAATCACAACAGAAGTTATTACTTTGGGGATTGCCTGCTTAACCGTATTGATTACCTTAGCAGGATTCGTTTCAACAACTGTGCTTGATTGGCGGCGAGACACACGTGAAACAGATACCCACGAGTTAAAACATAGAATTCGTGTGCTCCAATTGGAACGGGAACGATTACTCATTGAAAATGAACGTATTTTATTGCAAAATGAACGCTTAGAAAAATATTTGCACACCCACAAGATAATTTGTCCCTGTAATCATTTACTCCCCATCTCGTTAGTAGACCCATGCGAGGAGAAGGAGTAAATTCCCGTGGGTGGGGTGAACAGTTACCTCGTATGTGCTGGGTGGTATAAGATAAAATATATCAATGATAAACTTAAAACAGCCCCTTGAAAAATATTTTGGTTTTTCTGAATTTCGGGAAGGACAACAAGATTGCTAGAGCATCCAAGGTTCTTTGGTTAGACCTGACAGGTTTTTAGAAACCTGTCAGGTCTTGGTACAAAATGTTACTTTATGACCTTCACAAGTATATATCAATTACCTGCTCTTTTATTGTCAGGGTTGACTTTGGTAATTTCTCCATTGATAGCATTAATGAAAGACCAAGTGGATGCCCTCACAGAGAAAAATATTCCTGCTACTTATGTTAATAGTTCACTTCCCTTGCATGAAGTAAATTATCGTTTGCGGGCAGTATTGGAAAATGATGTGAAGTTACTTTATATCGCTCCTGAACTATTGCGAAATCAGCGATTTGCCCAAATATTAGCCCGAACGAAAGTGAGTCTTTTAGCGGTTGATGAAGCTCATTGTATTTCACAATGGGGACATGATTTTCGCCCCGACTATTTGCAAATTGGTCCTATTTGGCAGGCAATGAAAGATAATCCAGCCTTATTAGCAACAACTGCCACCGCGACACCAAAAGTCCAAAAAAACATCCTTGAAATGCTCGGAACAAAAAAATCCAAAATAACCGTTACTGGTTTTAATCGTCCCAATCTTATATTTAGTGTCAAGCATATTAGCGATGTTGACACTAAGTTAAAGGCATTACGTTCCATCATCGAATCTGTTGATGGTAGCATCATTATTTATTGTTCGACCAGAAAAAATACAGAGATGGTGGCTAAATTTATCCGTAATGATATAGGGCTTTCTGCTCAAGCATATCATGCTGGTTTCAGTTCAGACCAACGCACTCAAATACAAAATAACTTCATGTCAGATGTCAGCCCGATTGTAGTGGCGACTAATGCTTTTGGCATGGGCGTGGATAAAGCCGATGTCCGAGCCGTGATTCATTATAACATGCCAGGTAATGTTGAGGCTTATTATCAAGAAGCTGGGCGGGCGGGACGTGATGGCTTACCTGCACAATGTGTTATGTTTTTTGCCGCCGATGATTTAAGGTTGCATCAATTTTTCATTCGTAGCGGGAGTCCCTCTTACGAACACTTAACCAAAATTTACGGCTCGCTCAAAAATGCGGACTATGATAACGAGGTACATATTTCCGCTCGCGAACTTGAATCACGTACTGGCTTGCATGAGGTAAAAATCAAGGTGGCATTAAGTGAATTGGAAATCATGGTTACTATATTATAGTCAAAATGACTGTGATACATGTGGGACTGTTGGCACCGTAAACTTGACAGTTGTTCCCTTTCCTACTTCGCTTTCTATCCAAATCTCGCCGCCATGCTTTTCGGTCATCTCCTTACACATTGTTTAGCAGAAAAACCAATTGTAAAATTGACTACAGGATTCTAAGCAGGCAAATTTTAGGACATATTAGCTATGTAATACTACCTAGTTTTTTGGTATCATTAACTATAACAACTTATATTTTTTGAAGGAGGAAGTAAGTTAAATAAGTAATGATTTTAAAAATGGTAACACTGTTTTCAGGAGCATTAATGGTTTCAGTCGGAGGTCGTTTATTTATTGATAGCTTTTCAGAAGGAATCCCCATGTTAGTTGTAACAGGAATGATTTTCTTTATTGGACAGTCTATCACCCGTTTTGAGGACTTTCCTACCATGAGCCATAGAGTGGCTCAAATGGATGCTTGGCTCACACAAAAAAAGGTTTTGTTCACTCAAAGCCATAAGGTTATGAAGGGTAAACCAAGGTTTGATGTTCCAGGCACTTAATAGAAAGCCCCGTTTTCATAATGAAAGCGGGGCATTTGTATTTTCTGAAATTATTTGTTTGAATAACTTACCTTAAGGAGAAGGTTTATGGGTAGACTGTTGGAAGTAAACAATTTACAGACCCAGTTTTTCACCCAAGATGGGGTGGTTCAAGCTGTCAATGACATTTCTTTTTATCTTGATGAAGGGGAAACACTTGGCATTGTCGGCGAAAGTGGGTCAGGAAAGAGTGTGGGGGTAATGTCTCTCATTCGACTTATCCCTATTCCCCCTGGTAAAATTGTCGGGGGTGAAGTGATATTTGATGGGCAAAATCTCGTCAAAATGACGGATAATGAAATTCGTTCCGTTCGCGGTAATCGGATTGGCATGATTTTCCAAGACCCAATGACATCGCTCAATCCTGTGTTGACAATTGGACGACAAATCATGGAAGCGTTGGAACTACACATGGGCATGGATAAGACACAAAGTCGTAAGCGTACCGTTGAATTACTGGAAAAAGTTGGTATTTCTGGAGCAGCTGACCAAGTTGACCGCTATCCTCACCAATTTTCAGGTGGCATGAGGCAACGGGTGATGATTGCGATGGGGCTATCATGTAATCCACAACTTCTTATCGCAGATGAGCCAACCACAGCACTTGATGTTACCATTCAAGCTCAAATTGTTGAGTTGGTACAAAAATTACAAGAAGATTTGGGGATGGCTGTGATTTGGATTACGCATGATTTAGGAGTAGTGGCAGGTATCGCCGACCGCATCATCGTCATGTATGCTGGTCAAACTATGGAGGAAGCACCAGTTAGAGAACTTTTTGCCAAGTCCCGACACCCATATACACATGGGCTTATTGCTTCTCTCCCTCGTTTAGACCAACGAAGTGGTAAACTTGAATCAATTGAAGGACTCCCACCTGATTTGGTCGATTTACCAAAAGGATGTCCATTTTATGCTCGTTGTAAATATCGGATACCTAAATGTGATAAGCAACGCCCTAAACTAGATGAAATCAGTCCTGGGCATTATGTTGCTTGCCACATAGATATTAATAAAGATTCAATTACCACTGAACATCCATGGGAAGAAGATAAGGAGTAAATGATGGCAAAAGAAAAAGAAAAAGATGTCTTGCTTCATGTCGAAAACTTAAAGATGTACTTCCCCATCACAAAAGGAATCATCTTTCAGAAACATGTTGGAGATGTGAAAGCAGCTGATGATTTAACATTTGATATATATCGTGGTGAAACACTTGGCTTGGTGGGTGAGTCAGGCTGTGGCAAGTCTACAACAGGACGTGCTATTTTGCAACTGTACACCCCAACTGCTGGCAAAGTTATCTTTCGAGATGCAGACGGTGATCGAGATCTTGCTCAAACTAGCGGTGAGACATTACGACGCTTGCGCCGTCAAATCCAGATGATTTTCCAAGACCCCTATGCTTCTCTCAATCCACGCATGACTGTCGGGAGTATCGTTTCTGAACCGCTGGAAGTGCATAACATTGATAATAGTGCAAAACGTCTTAAACGGGTGCGAGAATTGTTGAATATTGTTGGCTTGAATCCGTATTTCATCAATCGCTATCCCCATGAATTTTCAGGTGGACAACGACAACGGATTGGTATTGCTCGAGCATTGGCTCTCAATCCCGATTTTATTGTGTGTGATGAACCTATTTCAGCCCTTGATGTTTCTATTCAAGCCCAAGTTATTAATTTGTTAGAAGATTTACAGGATAAATTTGGTTTAACCTATCTTTTCATTGCCCATGACTTATCTGTTGTGCGGCATATCAGTGATAGAATTGCGGTCATGTATCTGGGAAAAATAGTCGAACTTACAGAGAGTGATGAGTTATATGCTAACCCACTACATCCTTATACAGAAGCTCTCTTATCGGCTGTTCCTATCCCTGACCCCGCAATTGAAAAGAAACGGCAACGTATCATTTTAGAGGGTGATGTTCCTAGTCCTGCAAACCCACCACAAGGATGCAACTTTTCTACACGCTGTCCAAAATTTATAGAGGGCAAGTGTGATACTAAAGACCCAGCATTTCAGGAAGTTCAGCCTGGACATTGGGTGGCTTGTTATTTATATGAAGGAGTGCATAAATAATGCATGTTCAGAAAGAACATAAAGGAGGATAAACAATGTTTAAGTTTATCGTAAGACGTATACTTGGCTTTATCCCTGTTATTCTTAGTGTGGCAGCGATTACTTTCTTCGCTTCAAAGGCTATTCCAGGAGGACCTTTTGACTTTGCAGGAGATAGAAGCCTACCTGAAGAGGTCGTTAAAAATTTAGAAGCAAAATATCATCTCGATTGGCCCGGGTGGAAACAATTTACTTCCTACATGATAGGAGATGAATTGACTATCTTCCGTACAAAGCATGAAATTGATGATGTCAATGTATTTATCGAAGGAGATAAAGCGATTGTCAATGGCAATGTGATGTTATTAGACAACAAAACATTATGTAAAGAAAGCGGCTATATCGTTTATGGTGGGTTCACCATTTTTGATTTAGATACAGAAGCATGTGGTACATCACAAGGTGTTATCCGTGGTGATTTGGGTCCGTCTTTCCGTTATAGGGCAAGAACCGTTAATGATATTATCAATGAAACCTTACCACTATCTGCTCAATTAGGCTTATGGTCAATTCTAGTCGGGCTAATAATTGGTATCCCAGCTGGAATTGTTGCCGCCTTACACCAAAATACAATTTGGGATTACTTGGCAACTTTCGTCGCTGTGATGGGTGTTTCTATCCCAAGTATGGTCTTGGGGCCAGTTCTCATTGTAATTTTTGCTAATAATTTAGGCTGGTTTCCGGTGGCACAATGGGGGGCAAAACCCCCATACTTTGAAAATATGTTCCTTACTCCAGGCTTTGACTGGATAAACTATTTTTCTCATGCTATCTTACCCGTGCTTACATTGGGTACAGGGATTTCGGCAGTCTTTGCTCGTTTAACACGGGCAAGCATGCTCCAAATCATTCGCGAAGATTTTATCCGCACAGCACGAGCCAAAGGTCTGCATGAACAGGTCGTTATTTGGCGACATGCTTTGCGAAATAGCTTAATTCCAGTTGTAACTATTTTAGGACCCCTAGCTGCCTCTCTAGTTACAGGGACACTTATTGTTGAGCAAATTTTTGGTTTAAATGGCTTAGGTAAACACTTTGTACAAAGCATTAGTAATCGAGATTATGCTTTAGTGTTAGGTACTACTCTGCTGTTTGCAGTGTTGTTAGTTATCTCAAATTTATTTGTTGATATTATGTATGCATGGTTAGACCCACGCATTAGACTGGAGTAAGGAGGAAAATTACATGGCTTCAGAAGGAACTACTGCAAAAGGTGCTATAACTCGTAAACCCCGCAGTCTCCTTTGGGACTCGGTCAATCGCTTACAGAAAAACTATCTTGCTGTCGGTAGCCTTGTGTTTCTAGCTCTATTAGTTATTGTAGCACTAGCTGCTCCATTTATTAGTAGTGGTGATTATGCCAATCAAAGTCTTAAGCATAATTATGTTGTTCGGTCATGGATGCTTGGTTTTATGCCCGAAACTGCAAGCCCACCTACAATTGTGACTGAAGATGGTTCTCGTATTAAACCTGAAGGTGATATAGTTGGTTATGCTAACGTTGTTACAGGTTCTGATTATCCACTTGGTGGTGATGATTTAGGTCGAGATTTATGGACACGTACAGTATACGGGGCAAGAATATCTTTAATTATTGCTCTTGTTGCATCTACGGTAAGCCTTGTTGTCGGAACAATTTATGGATTGTTTTCTGGATACTTAGGAGGTATGACTGATAATATTATGATGCGGTTTGTAGACTTTCTGTATGGATTCCCTTTCTTGATTGTGGTTATTCTCAGTCAAGTCTACTTTAAAGCATTGAGCAATCGCACAAGCGGCGAAGGATTTGGTCAGATGATTATTGACTTAAATAATGCTATGGGAGGAGTGCTCTTCATGTTCATTGCCATTGGACTGGTCAATTGGCTAGGCTTGGCACGAATCACGCGTGGTCAAGTCCTCGCTCTACGTGAAACAGAGTATGTCCATGCAGCCAAGGCTGTTGGAGCAAAAACAGGACGTATCGTTTTCCGTCACATTTTGCCCAACATCATCGGAACTTTAATTATTGTTGAAACATTAGCTATTCCAGGTTATATTTTCACAGAAGCATTCTTGAGTTTTATTGGGCTTGGAGTCAATGCCCCCACACCAAGTTGGGGTATCATGATTGCCGATGCAGCTGCAACTATTCGTTCTTACCCTCATATTTTATTACCACCTTCAATCGCACTCACCTTAACCGCTTTGACCCTCCAGTTTATTTTGTCAAAAAATGGCATTGAACAGCCAACCTATTCCCCTATTATCAAGCCTGTTCCTTTTCAACAGATTGCGTAACCACATCTTGGTTTGATGACTTATCAGGAAATGGCTCCAAACCAAAAAACATGCTATAACTGTATCTGCCTAAAACACCAATTGTTCCCATGACGGGGACAACAATTAAAGCTGCTAAAACTCCAAATAGTGCCAAGCTACCAAATACACCAGCAATAATAAATGCAGGATGCAAATGTAACCTGCCCCCCAAAACAGCCGGTCTGAACCAAATATTTTCCGCTTGTTGAATACCGATAAATATGCCCAAGATAATGAGTGTCAAAAATCCATTTGATACAGGCAAATATGATGAACCTTGCAGGAATGCCACAGCCATAGCAATCACAGCTGCTAAAGTCGGTCCCAGTGAAGGAATAATATCAAATATTCCCGCAATCAAACCAAGTACAACAGCTCCAGGAATTCCAACAATAAGGGCTCCCAACCATGATAGCACACCCACAACAAACATTAATACTAACTGTCCGCGTAGAAAACTACCCCATACCCCATCAATTTCCTTGATTAAATTGTGAGCATGTGGTTGATATTCATCAGGGACATGCCAGACAAACCACTCAATTAAGCGATAACTGTCTTTTAATAAATAGTAAACCAAAATTAATGTCAGTATGACCCATACAATATTGGTGGAAAAACCAGCTATACCAGAAATAATACCCGTTCCTATGGTGGTCGTCGCTTCATTGAGTATTTCTGTAGTGCCACCTAAAAAGTTATCTACCGGAATATGTAAGTTACCAATCAGCAATGGTCTATCCAAAAAATCCCTGAGCTCTATTTCGATTTCCTCAAAATCAAGGGTTGCAGTTAGGTTGCTGACTTGTTTAACAACAACTGGTGTTAAAGAACTGGGGATAGCCACCAATAAAATAAAGAAAACAAGGTAAACAATTCCTACAGCTACATTCCGACTAAGTTTTGTTTT
>NBMH01000189.1 GCA_002084875.1 Anaerolineaceae bacterium 4572_78
CAAATGAGAGGAGAATTTTTCACGGCATACACTCCCTATCAGCCCGAAGTCAGTCAAGGAACATTGCAGGCAATTTTTGAGTATCAAACCATGATTGCTGAATTAACGGGCATGGATGTCAGCAATGCCAGCCATTATGACGGAAGCACTGCCCTAGCAGAAGCGGTCATGATGGCTGTAAATATCAGCCGTAAAAAGCGAAGGAAAGTTATCCTGTCACCAGCCATAAAACCGCAATGTCGGGCAGTGATACGAACTTATTTACAAAGCATGGATTGTGAAATTGTGGGCGATGATGAACCCATGACCACTCCACAAGATTTGTTTGATTTGCTCGATAAAAATACAGCTTGTATGGTCATTCAAAATCCCAATTTCTTTGGTGAACTGGAAGAAGTCGAAGGCTTAGCTAAAGCAATTCATGATGTTGGAGCATTATTTATTGTCCATTCAGACCCGCACAGCATGGCTCTATTTAGCCCGCCTGGTCATTATGGAGCCGATATTGTTACGGCAGAAGGTAATGGCTTAGGACAACCTTTGAATTTTGGTGGTCCATATCTTGGTATAATGGCATGCAGTAAAAAATTGATGCGTAAAATGCCTGGTCGTTTGGTGGGTGAAACGGTTGATACAAATGGCGAACGTGGTTTTGTATTGACACTTTCGGCTCGTGAACAGCACATTCGACGCGAAAAGGCTACTAGCAATATTTGTACCAATACAGGTCTTGTGGCTTTAGGAACGGCAATTTACATGACGGCTATGGGTAAACAAGGATTGCGGCGTGTGGCAGAACTTTGCTATCACAAAGCACATTATGCCGCTCAAGAAATAAACGAATTAGACGATTACTATGTGATTAGTGAACGCCCTTTTTTCAATGAGTTTATTGTTGCTTGTTCCTACCCCGTATCTGAAATTAATGAGTCTTTGCTGGGACATAAAGTGATAGGTGGTTATGACTTAGAACAAGACCACCCCTCACTAGAAAATTTAATGCTTGTCTCTGTCACGGAAACAAATACCCGTGAGCAGATTGATAAATTTGTGAAAGCACTCAAAAAATGTAGTATCTTGGTTAAAACAAGGAGGAAGTTTGCATGAGTCAGCCCTTAATTTTTGAACTGTCATCTCCAGGCAGAACAGCCTTTTCATTACCTGAATTAGATGTGCCTGAATTTGAATTACCCGAACAGTTTTTGCGTAAGGAGCCGCCGAATCTACCTGAAGTGAGCGAATTGCAACTGGTTCGGCATTACACTAACTTGAGTCAAAAGAATTATGCCATTGACACCGTGTTTTATCCACTTGGCTCATGCACCATGAAGTACAATCCCAAAGTGCATGAGACAATTGCTACCATGGGGCAATTTATAAATATACATCCCTTTCAATCTGCTGATAGCGTGCAGGGAAATTTACAATTGATGTATGAATTGCAGATATATTTGGCTGAAATTGCGGGATTCAACGCTATTAGCTTGCAACCTGCCGCGGGAGCTCAAGGTGAATTTGCTGGGGTGTTAGTGATTCGAGCTTATCATGATGATAATGGCGATACAAAACGCACCAAAATGCTCATCCCCGATTCTGCACATGGTACTAATCCTGCCACAAGTGTTATGGCAGGCTATGATGTTGTTGAACTACCAAGCGATGCCCGCGGAAATGTGGATTTGGAATCGCTTAAAAAAGCCTGCGATGAAACAACGGCAGGCTTGATGATTACCAATCCAAATACGTTAGGGCTTTTTGAGGAGCATATCGATGCTGTGATAAAAACCGTGCATGATTGTGGCGGGCTAGTCTACGGCGACGGGGCAAACTTAAATGCCTTGATGGGCATTGTCAGACCTGGCGACTTGGGATTTGATGTGTTACATTTCAATCTTCACAAAACGTTCAGCACACCTCATGGTGGTGGTGGACCAGGTTCGGGACCTATCGGCGTAGGTGAACGATTAGCACCATTCTTACCTGGTCCAATCGTGACAAAAGATGGCGAAAATTATAACTTCACCATGCCAGAAAAATCCATCGGAGCCATCAAAGATTTTTGGGGAAACTTTGGCATGTTCCTACGAACCTACGCTTACATTCGCATGTTGGGAGCAGATGGTTTGCGAAAAACGTCTGAAAATGCAGTTTTAAATGCTAACTATCTACGAGTCAAATTGGGCAAGACTTACCCTGTGGCATACGACCGATTGTGCATGCATGAGTTCGTTTCGAGGGGGAACATCGTCGAAGGCGTGCATGCGGTAGATATTGCCAAGCGATTGATTGATTACGATTGTCATCCCCCAACGATGTATTTCCCACTTATCGTTTCCGAAGCTTTGATGATAGAACCAACTGAAACCGAATCAATGAAAACGTTAGATGAGTTTGTCGAGGTCATGGAGAAAATCGCCCAAGAAGCAGAATCAAATCCTGAACTGCTACATGGTGCACCACATGTCACCGACCATTCACGCTTTGATGAGGTGCATGCCGCTCGCAAACCGAAATTGCGTTATATACCAAAAAAGGGTTAGTTTTGTGAATACCATAAGCGGGTTTATGCCATAAACCCCTACATTAAGACCGTTCACAAATGTAGGGGTTTGTGGCACAAACCACATGGTTTAAAATTACAATTCTTACCCTTAGCAAGTATAGAATAGGTTAATGAGTTGGCATAACAGTTCTCTCCTCATTTCGTTAGTCTACCCAACCCCAACCCCCAGCCCCTTCCCCTGCGAGGAGAAGGGAATCTTACTCCCCTTCTCCTCGCAGGGGGGTGCGAATAGTTACGGGTGAGCGGTTGCAAATAATTGGTGTAAATTTGTACTATTTTAAAAATGGATGTAGAATGACGAGAATTTTTAATCAAGTAAAACAGGTATTTTGCCTGTCAGCATAGACGGTCTGGAAGTCCGTTCTGCATGATAAATTAGAAAGTACTAGAGAAAAACAATGGCATTTAAAAAAGTTTCAGATGTTGATTTTCCTAAACAAGAACTCGAAATTATGAAATTTTGGCAAGAGAATAACATCTTTGAAAAAACCGTCAAACTTCATAAAGGACAACCCCGCTGGTCATTTATTGATGGTCCCATCACAGCTAATAATCCGATGGGTGTGCATCACGGTTGGGGACGAACATACAAAGACCTGTATAACCGTTTTCAGACAATGCATGGTCATGAGCTACGCTATCAAAATGGCTTTGACTGTCAGGGTTTATGGGTCGAGGTAGAAGTTGAGAAAGAACTCAACTTTACATCTAAAAAAGATATTGAGGAGTACGGGCTGGCTAAGTTTGTCAATCGGTGCAAAGAACGTGTTTTGCGTTATGCCGCCGTGCAGACCGAACAAAGCCTGCGACTCGGCTACGCTATGGATTGGGATGACCCGACCACGCTTCGTCGCTTGGCTGATGCGATGGCAGAAAACCCCGCCCAAGAAATTACGGTACGCGGGACGGATGGTCTCATCACCGATACTGTCGAAAATATCGTCGGCAAATTGGGTTCAGCCGAGCTCGGTGGAAGTTATTACACCTTCGCCGATGAAAACAATTACATGATTTGGACATTTATTAAAAAGTGTTGGGAAAATGGCTGGGTATACAAAGGAGCAGATGTCATGCCTTGGTGTCCACGTTGTGCCACTGGCATTAGCCAACACGAAATCGTCACCGATGGTTATGCTGAATTGATCCATCAAGGCGTTACATTGCAATTCCCATTGCGTGGACGAGAAAACGAATCGCTTCTCATCTGGACGACAACTCCATGGACATTAACCAGTAATGTGGCTGTAGCCGTCGGACCTGATTTGGATTATGTCAAAGTAAAACAAGGCGATGAATTTTTTTATTTGAGCAAAGGAACAACCCATATCTTAAAAGGCGATTACCAAGTTCGAGCAAAACTAAAAGGCAAGGACATGGTAGGCTGGACATA
This sequence comes from Anaerolineaceae bacterium 4572_78, assembly GCA_002084875.1. Taxonomy (GTDB): domain Bacteria; phylum Chloroflexota; class Anaerolineae; order 4572-78; family 4572-78; genus 4572-78. Next base: position 3,954 of record NBMH01000189.1, read on the forward strand.
CAATGGACCCTTTGATGAACTGTCGGCAAATCAAAAAATCGGCGGACACACTGACCTGCCCCATCTTGTTGCCGATGTGACCATGACAACTAAGGATGCCCATGTCGTTATCGAATGGAATGAAGTCGGCGAATCCGAAGGTACAGGCTTGGTTCATATCGCCACAGGTTGTGGTGCGGAAGATTTCAAACTTGGCATGGAACAAAAACTGCCGATTGTTGCACCATTGGATGAAGCAGGTTATTTTGTCGAAGGCTTTGGTTGGTTGACGGGCATGTTTGTCGGCGATGTGGCTCAACCAATTTTCGACAACTTGAAAGAAAAAGACATTCTCTATAATGTCGAGGATTACACTCACCGTTACCCGATTTGCTGGCGATGTGCCACCGAATTGGTATTCCGTTTGGTAGACGAATGGTTTATTAACATGGGCGAATTATACGACAAACCTCGTGAGGAACTCACCCATGAAGAAAAAAAGGCGAGCGTTCGCTATCAAATCATGGATATTGTCGAACAAATTAGATGGATTCCATCATTTGGCTTGGAGCGTGAGTTAGACTGGCTACGAAATATGCATGATTGGATGATATCGAAAAAGCGGTTTTGGGGGCTGGCATTGCCGATTTGGGAATGTTCCTCATGCAAACATTTTGAGATTATCGGCGATGAAGTAGAATTAAAAGAACGTGCCGCCGAAGGCTGGAAAGAATTTGAAGGACATCCACCTCATCGTCCTCATGTGGATGCAGTAAAAATTACATGTCCCAAATGTGAGACATTGATGCATGCAATATCGTACCAATCCCGACTATTGGAATCAATGGTATCCTAGCGATTTAATCAGCGAGTCATTTCCAGGACAGTTTCGTAATTGGTTTTATAGCTTGCTGGTCATGGCGACTGTGTTGGATAACAGCCCGCCATTCAAGGCAAACTTTACTTATGGCACGCTTGTCGCCGAAGATGGTCGAGCAATGCACAAAAGTTGGGGCAACTCCATCGAATTTAACAAAGCGGCTGATAAGATGGGCGTGGATGTCATGCGTTGGATGTATTGCAACCATAAATCCGAAAACAACCTCTTCTTCGGCTACAATCGAGCTGATGAAGTTCGCCGTCAATTTTTGTTGCCCTTATGGAATGCCTATAAGTTTTTGGTCAATTATGCCATCCTCGACGATTGGACACCCAATGGTGAAACACTGCCTATTTTGGATAATGTGCTGGATACATGGATTATCAGTCGGCTCAATCAAGTGATTGATAAAGTCAATACACTTATTCAAAATTATGACCCGTTTAATGCCACCTTAGTCGTCGAGTCATTTATAAATGATTTAACGAATTGGTACATTCGGCGTTCACGGCGCCGATTTTGGCGGAGTGAGCAGGATAATGACAAAAAGCATGCTTATGCAGTGTTGTATCATGTCATAACAACTTTGACACGATTACTAGCACCCATCACCCCGTTTGTCACGGAAGTTATGTATCAAAATTTGGTTCATAGCAATAACCCACCCCAACACATTCCCTTTGAAGGAGAGGGGCAAGGTGTGATGTCTCATGAAAGTGTGCATCATTGTGAATATCCTAAAGCCGATTTGTCGTTGGTTAATGATGATATACTAGACCAAATGTCGGTTGCTCGTCAGGTATGCAGTCTTGGCTTGAGTGCTAGAAATCAAGCGGGTTTAAAAGTACGTCAACCCTTAAGCAAAATTTTGGTTCACATGGGAGATTATCATACCGAATTAAAACCTGAATTTGTCCAAATCATCTTGGATGAATTAAACGTCAAACAATTTGAGATTGTCTCCAAAGTGGAGTCGTTGGTGGCATATCAGGTGTTACCAAATAACAAAATTCTTGGACCTAAATTTGGTCGTCAGTTCCCAAAAATTCGTCAAGCACTTGTTGTTGCTGACCATGCTGAAATCGTGAAAAAGGTAAACAATGGTGAATCAATCAGCCTCGATATTGATGGCGAATCAGTCGTTATTTATCCCGATGAGGTCGTCATTCAAACTAAGCCAATCGAAGGTCTAGCTGTTGGGGCAGACAAACACATGACAGTTGGCATTGACACCATCATAACTGATGAACTGGCTACCGAAGGCATGAGCCGTGAATTGGTCAGGCACATTCAAGCATTGCGTAAAGAAGCGGGATTTAATATTGAGGATAGAATTACTGTTTACTATCAAACGGATGGTGATATTGCCAATGTATTCGACACTTGGACGGATTACATCAAAGAAGAAACCCTAACCAACGAATTGGTATCAGGGACGCATGCAGAAGAAATCTTCACAAAATCGGTGAAGATTGGCAAGCATGAAGTCATGTTTGGGTTGAAAAAGATTTAGTACCATGTAGCTTATGCATCTTGCATGTGCTATATTCATGAAGGTTACAAAGTAACATTTTGGATACAGACAAGAAAGGTTTTTGAAAACCTTTCTTGTCTTGACTGTCAAAGCAAGCTTTGACGCTCCAGTAAAACATCTTCATGAAAATGTTATTTCATGACCATTTTTAGTGTAATTGAATGAGTTACGAAAACCCTGATTTTTATCCTGAAGAAATAGAACGTATCCGTAAAGCATGGCTAGAAAATCTGGCAGTACAGGTAGTGCTTTCGGAGAACATTATGTGTTGGTGAAGATTTTAAAGGAGTGCGGTGTTCATGAACAGTTTGAAAGTAGTTCCCAAGTCAAAAACTATGTCGAATATGTCCTCACTTACGGAAGGAAACCAGAAATTTTTTAACTTTCGGTGTGGTGATATAGTTGATGCTTACGGAGAAATAGCGGTTATATTAGATGTATTGCGAAGTGAATACACAGACAATATATGTATTTATGTTCGTTTTGTACGTAATATGGGCAATTCACGTCCTTATGATATGCTTGAAGTTTCGCCAAAGTTCACCAAAGGTGTTGATAAATGGAAACCTGCAACAATGGAATCATTGAAGATACGTATATCTGAACGTGAAAAATATTTCAATCAAGAAATTAACGAACTTTTAGAAATTGTAAACTCATATCAAGCTATTTCAAATAATGGCAATATATAAGAACCAAAATAACAAAGCATGGCTTGCGAGGGCAGGAGCTACTTTCCAATCAAGCCTGCCCATGCCAACATTTAGTACGGATAGGCTATAAACCTATCCTACATGTTTAATATCACAGGAGAATAATTATGTCAAATAACCCACAAGTTTTTTTCGATATTTCAATTGGCGAGAAATCAGCTGGTCGAATTGTCATGGAATTGTTTGCTGATGTCGTTCCAAAAACAGCCGAGAATTTCCGACAACTATGTACCCATGTACCTGGTTTTGGTTTCAAAGGAAGTAAGTTTCATCGGATTATTCCTGATTTTATGTGTCAAGGTGGTGATTTTACCAGAGGCAATGGCACAGGTGGAAAATCTATTTACGGGCAAAAGTTCCCTGATGAAAATTTTGAGTTACAACATACGGAACCAGGTATTTTATCAATGGCGAATGCTGGTCCCAATACTAACGGCTCACAGTTTTTTATCTGCACCAAGATGACACCATGGCTTGACGGCAAACATGTCGTATTTGGAAAAGTCATTACGGGCTATGATGTGGTTGATAAGATGGAAGCGGTAGGCACTCGTGGGGGCAATCCCACAGAACATGTCGTAATTGAAGATTGCGGACAGTTGTAGTATATTTGTAAAATAGAAACTAGAAATTCAATGTTTTGGGAAAATTGAATTTCTAGTTTTTGCTTGGTTACTAATGTCCTGATTCAGTTCAATCCGTTTAGTATGATAAAACATTTCTTCTATGAGCAAACGATTAGCGGCGATTAAATCTCCGATTATGCCTAGCATGAAGATGAGAAAACCGACGATAATTAGCATGGAGCCGACGATGACCGATTGCAGGAAGCGTGTTGGAGAATCGAGTACTAAACGTGATTGCCGTAGGGGAGGGTTGATATTGATGGGAACACTGGTAATGGTCAATCCTTTTTTGCCTGCTTGGATAATGCTTTCTAATGTGTAGGTGTATTTTGTTAGGATGTTCAATCGCATGGCAGCATCGCGGCTAAAGGCACGAAACCCACTAGTGGCATCGAGAACTTTGGTGTCAGAAGCAAGACGAACCACCCAACTTCCCAACCGTTGCAAAAATCGTTTTGTCCCCGAAAAATGCTCGATTGCTTGGGTTTGCCTATCACCAATGACAATATCGGCTTTGCCTTCTACGATAGGAGCAACGATTTTAGGGATTTCACTAGCGGGGTATTGGTTATCGGCATCGGTATTGACGATAATATCGGCATGCAATCGTAAGGCTGCGTTTAAGCCTGTTTGAAATGCTGTTGCTAAACCACAATTGTATGGGTGTTGAACAATGTAATCAACATTACATGCCTCTGCTACCGCGACGGTATCATCCGTACTGCCATCGTCAATAATCAACACCTCGATTCGAGTAATGCCAGGTATAGCTTGAGGTATGTCTGCCAAAACGGTGGGCAATGTTTTAGCTTCGTTGTAAGCTGGTATTTGAATGATTAGGTGCATTGTTTGTTTAGTTCCCAGGCGTTTCTACTTTTCTGTGTAATTGTATTTTAACAGAAATGCTATTTTTTGACAAGATAAATTGGAGCGTCAAAGCTTGTAAGGGCGTATGGCCATACGCCCCTACCACAACTAGTCTCACAAGCTAATTACTGTGGGCTGTAGTTAGGTGCCTCCTTTGTCAAAATCACGCTATGCGGATGACTTTCGGTAAAGCCCGCATTACTTATCCGAATAAACTTTGCTTTTTCTTGTAACTCTTGTACAGAAGTAGCCCCTACATACCCCATGCCTGCCCGCAAGCCGCCCACAAATTGATAGATTAAATCATGCAATTTGCCCTTATATGGCACACGCCCTTCGATTCCCTCAGGAACAGTTTTGCCCGAATCAGATTTCTGTCCGCTACCATAGCGGTCTTGACTGAACTTGCTCATTGCACCCGTGCTACCCATGCCACGATAATCTTTGTAAGGGCGACCTTCCGATAACACTATTTCACTTGGTGCTTCTTCAACACCTGCCAAAATGCTACCCAGCATGACACTATTTGCCCCGCATGCTAGAGCCTTAACTGCATCACCTGAATATTTAATGCCACCATCAGCAATAACAGGAATGCCATAATCTTGAGCCGCCCGCGAGCATGCAACAACTGCCGTAAGTTGTGGCACACCTACACCAGCAATAATTCGTGTGGTACAAATAGACCCCGCACCAACTCCTATTTTAATTGCTTCTGCTCCTGCTTTCACCATGTCATGCACTCCTTCTGAAGTGGCAACATTTCCTGCAATGACAGGTATATCAGGATAATTTGACCGAATCCATTGAATACTATTCAACACTTTACGAGAATGACCATGTGCAGTATCAATAACAACTGTGTCTGTTTTCGCTTCAACTAGGGCTGATAATCGTTCCTTGTAATCATTTCCAACACCAATGGCAGCCGCAACACGTAGCCTGCCTTGTTGGTCAACACATGCGTTAGGAAAGTTCTGCTTTTTGCTAATATCCTTAACTGTAATCAAGCCTTTCAGTTTGCCCTCGTCATCAACCAAAGGGAGCTTCTCAATGCGGTACGTTTGCAAAATTCGTTTTGCTTTTTCTAATGTTGTACCGAGTGGTGCCGTAATTAAATTTTTAGAAGTCATATAATCTGCTACCGTATCGCTCATATTTTCCCCATTTAGAAAACGAACATCGCGATTAGTTAAAATACCGACTAATACACCATCTTCATTTGGGTCTGTTATGGGGATTCCCGATATATGATAACGAGTCATTAACGCCTCTGCTTCAGCAATCGTGCTGTGAGGGTAAAGAGTGATAGGGTTAGTAATCATACCCGACTCGGAACGCTTCACGCGGTCTATTTCGCTGGCTTGGTTTTTTATGGACATGTTACGGTGAATAACTCCCATATATAGTTTGGTTCATAAGTTGTATCCTCCAATCATACAATAAAATCCACTGCCTCCCCAAAAAAAGCAGTGGTTCAACATTGAACATATATATAGTATTTATTGTAGTTATTTTATGACATTTATCGAAATTTGCAAAATTAGAGGAAGATTATTCGAAATCATCACCGCCTATTTTTTTGACCATAAAAACAGAAGATTCAAAAGGAAATTTGAAAATATGATTAAATGGCCAGATGTTGTCTCGTTTTATGCTCACAAAACCGAGACGTTCATAAAGGGCTTCAGCTCGTGGATTTGTATTGATTACTGCTAGAGAAATCGTTTGGATTCCATCTTTTATAGCCTTATGCTCTAGCTTAGCAAACAATTGTGAGCCAACTCCTTTCCCTCGCATTTCAGTTACTACAGCAACACCATCAATGTAAAGCTCATCAGAATCTGTTGAGTGATGCAGGATAGTCAAACCAGCCATGCGAAAAATGCCGCCCAATATGCCATAAGTGCGAATCATGGTCTTCAAAGTTGGATTGATGAAACTTCCCTTGCTGTCTCCAATAGCTATGAGACCAACAAGTTTTTCATCACAAATAGCCGTAATACAGTGTGTCGGGTCAAGGCTATTTTCAAGGACATATTGTACTCGCTTGTCGTTACCAAAAACAGGTACAAACTTGTCTCTAAGTGCTACTATGAAAAGACGCACTGCCGATGCTCTAAATTCGCCAGGTAAATGGTCTAAATAATTTATTTGCATGTGTTTTCCTTATAATTCAAAATTATGCTTTGTCATGTCAAACCTAAATTCCTCACTCCAGTCTCCCATGGGGAGAGGAAATATGCCTCCTTCACACCGATGGTGGTTGGGTCTACTAACAAGAGGTAATTATTCACATCATATTTTACATCAATAGGTAAATATGATACAATGAGCCGATATATCATTTTGCTTAGAGTAATCTGCAAGCAATATTAACGAGGTGTCGGTCAACTACCACAGAGCCTAATGGTGTCGGTTGGTTTTCTTACCTTGCTTTCGATAAAAGGAAAAATTTATGAACCAACATGAAACAAAACATCAATTTCAGCATGCTCTCAACAAGTTTGTGCAAACATTGACATCATACACTATGACAGCACAAGATCAATGGACAATTAAGGGGTTTATTGACACCTACAAAAACATTTACACGATATCTAATGATACCAAAATTGTCTCTAAAATATTGGAAATACATCTATTTCCAAAAATTT
>NBMH01000025.1 GCA_002084875.1 Anaerolineaceae bacterium 4572_78
AAAAATTGAACTTCTGGAAAACATCGCTGGAGCGTCAAAGCTTGCTTTGACATGAAAAGGCAAGCCTTGACCCTCCAAAATCTACTCCTTAAAACTTCTTTAGTTATTCGATTCTAAAATAGCCTCCAATTGAGAAATGAATTGGTCTAAATTTTCTTTCCCTTCTTCAGGGGCTACATCTCTAGCCACTTTAGCATGTTCAATTGCTTTATCAAGTTGACCTGTCTGCTGATAGAGAATAGCAAGATTTTTATTACTATCGAAGTCCTTTGGTATTATTTCTAGTACCTTGTTGTTTGATTCGATTGCTTTATCTACACGACCTGTTTGAGCATAAATATATCCCAAACTACTATAAATTTGAGCCTGTTTAGGATTTTTCTCTAATGCCTTTAGATATGCTTCTTCCGCCTCTATATATTTCTTTTGAGACAAATACGAATCTCCCATGGCAATGAGTGACTTGACATCATTATAACCTAAATCAGAACCTTTGTTAATGTACTCATGGCTTTTGTCTAATTCGCCTGCTCGCAAATAAATATGTCCAATTGCCCAATTCGCCTTGCCAAGTCTGTTCTTCCATGCATCGCTTGTTATGTGCTCATTTTTTTCGATGTATATTTCAAATGCCTCGATAATATCTTCATGTTTTCCACTTGACAGATAAAAATTCAAGCGATTATCAAAATTACCATCAGCAAAGAAAAAAGGGTCATTAGTAATTGATTGGGTGTGAGCTATCAATGCTTCTGTGATATTCCCTGTGGCGGCAAACGTGTCACCCAAATAGCCTTTTCAAAAAAATCAATAGCATCATTATAATATTCGGGGCTTTTTACTTGAGCCAACGTAAAGTAATAGCGTCCCATGTTTCCCGTATTGTCAGGGTTATACAGGTTTATTTCACGTGCCCGTAGGGCTATTCTTTCTCCTTCATTCCAAGCACTCATTCGTTGCTCTTGAGTAAGCTTATTATCTTGAGCCTTTAATTGATAATCCAATGCTAACATCAAATAATAAAAATCTTCATCTCTATCGACGCTAATAGACTCCTTATGAACACGAATAGCACTATCCCATTTCTTTGCCCCTCGAAATCGTTCGCCTTCTTTTAGATAAATATCTGCTTTAACCACATCGATATTTTTCATAGAGATAACGACAAGCATGATTAAGATTAATGGAGGATATAACCACCAGTTATCCATTTGCCATGTTTGCAATCCTTGCAATTGTCCCCAAACAAGAGTAAATCCGATAATTAACATCAACAAAAACAAGGCAATATAAAACCCATTTAGCATGCCGACGACCTTATTCGCACTGGTGATAACGTCAGCGGCACCTCTTTGGATTGATGCACGCTGTTGCCCATGAACAACGGCATACAGTCCCGCATAAGATAATGCCGTTATCACATACATGCCTCCCACTGCCACCAAACTAACATCACCATGCCAATCCTTTATTTTGTTAGCGGCACTTGAGACAGTAATGCTAAAACCAACAAGGAATGTAATTCCTGTCATCCACCAAAAACTATATCCCCCATGTGTAGGGTCAAATTGAACCGTGACGAAATTAAATATCAGGATGATAAGGATAATCGCCATTGTCAAGCCTTGCGAACCTGTCCACATTTGCCATGTTTCGCCGTTTGCGTCAATCGCTCCCCATGCAGCTGTTGAGGAGCTGTCATTTCTTGAACGACCTCGTCGCCGCCGACCTCGTGGTTTTTCATGTGTTTTTTCTTCCACTTTTGGGACGACATTAGGGATTGTAACCAGTTCCTTTTTTTCTGATTCCATCTCTGCAATTCGCGACATGGCAACCATTAATCCCAAATATGCCCAAAAATAAGTGTATGTAGCCGCAATGGAAAAGACAAAGTGGACTTCTAAAAAGTGTCCTAAAAATGCACTTAATAGCCCAATCAATAATATTTGATTTGTTGTCGAGATAGGCTTGCTCTCAATTTCAGTATTGCCCATAAATGCCTGTCCACATAAATACATTACCAATCCCGCAAAAAGCCCATACGGCAAACCTACTGCTGATAGGACAAAATCGCCTTGAATGAAATAAGGAATCAATGCCCCGATTAATCCACATGCACTCATTATGCCAATAAGCCACATGGCAGATTGTCTTGTCGGCACCCAGCCTAACCATTTAAGGGCGTAAAAAAATAAACTCCCCATCAACAAATAAAACGCTATAAATCCATAAATACCGGTCATGGCTAATGAGTCCATCGTTTCATTGTGAGAACGGTCTGCTGAACTGCCGCGGGCTTCGACTTGAGCCAATTCAGGAGGATACACATAAGCAAACGCATTAAACATGGATTCGGGACCGTAGCCAATCAACGGACGTATGATATTAAAATCATCATCAAATTCACCTTCTACACCTAACGGTTCATGTGGTTTTATCAGCTCAATCACTCCTTCCCAAATTAACACTCGAACTTTACCTGTGCCACCTTCGGTATCGGTGATTTGTCCTAAGCGACCTAAGTATGGTACTTGTCGCAATTTGTCTAAATATGGATTATCTCCCATGAGACCATTCAAGGCTAATATAAATACGATAGCCATCACTCCAATTATGGGCCAACTTATCCACATCCATCGCCAACCTTGATTGCGAATGGCAAAATAAACATAAACGCCGATAAATCCCATTAAAGTTCCAACCGCGGCAAAGAATAGATATATACCATCAACTTCCCAACGTATAGCTAACATGGACTCTAATCCCTTGCCTACGCCAAAGCCAATGCCACCTAAAATAGCAGTTGCAATTCCTAAAATAGCTACGAAGCCTAATCCTTGCCCTACTTCTGCTACGGAAAGCATACTTTTATCATCTGCTTTCTGGCGTAAGAGAATTAAAAACAACAACCCTATTAACGCTCCTGCTCCCAATAAGCCAAGTTGTGGACCACGACTTTTGCTATATATAACGGTTATGACTTGTATTGCCAACACAAAAATATATGTGGAGGCTAAAAATGTATTTGCCCATGAATGGGTTTCGCTGGTAATCATTCTTTTCATAGATGTTACTAAACGGCTAATTGTTATGGGGATTATCATGATAAGGTAAGAAGCAACAAAAATAGCATTACCCATATTTGAAGCTACCCGTTTTTGTACATCACCCGCCCATGGCAAAGGGTCTAAGCCATTCTTCTGAATAATGCCATATAGAGCTACTGGCACACTGGTAATAATGACCGTAGTTATAAAACGGTCTACTTGTTCTCTAGTTGTCATATTCGCCACCATCATGGCAAATATAACCATGTAACTCAGAAAAGTATATGTCCCTTGCAGTCTTTGGTATGAACCCCAAAAACTCACGGCAGGGGATATAGAAAAAGCTGTGCTGATAATATAAATAATACTAATCAACAAAGTGGGGAAAATCATTGGTCTTTTAAGCCAAGCAATAAAACGTTCCCTAAACGACGTATCACTTTTTGTTAATCCTTGCTCTATTAGCTTGATTAGCCAAGCAAATATCATCACCGTAACGATACTTCGCATCAAGGTTATTTTATCTGGCTCAAATGTGCGAGCCGTATAGATGTTAAAGAAAAGCGGTACACCGACTATAGCCGCTAACCATCCTGCTTCAATCACTCTGTTACAAAAAACTGATAATTTTGTTTTCATATTTTCACCTTACACAATTTGGAGCGACAGAGCTAAAGCGTGACGCTCAAAAATTGTGTTTCATTAATAAAATTATTTAACTATCTTACTGCATTAATAAAATAAAATCAAATTGCCTTTATTCAATTGAATTTCTAACTAGCCTTATTTGATATCATGCCGTCCAATCTTTGAGTCTGACATTAGGTATTTGCCCAAAATCACGTTGGTTGCGAGTGACCACAATTGCCTGGTGTGCTAAAGCAATTGCCCCAATTCTCAAGTCCATTGTACCAATCCGTATTTTTTGTTGACGGAGCATGCTAAACTGTTCATAAGCGGCTTGGTCAAAAGGTATGACTTGGAATTTACAGAGAAATGATAATGTATCCAACAAATCATGATATGCTCGCACAATTTTTGCGGTTTTGGTAAGCCGCCGAATTGTACTAAAACGCCCTCTAATTTGTTCTTCGACAGTAATGATAGTTATTGCTAAAGAATCGTTACCTATATCTACCGCATGTTTAATAACCTTTGGATGCTTGTGTTCTAAAAATGTAACATGGTCAGTATCAAGAATATACAAGCTCATCTTCATACTCCTCAACTTGATTAAATTCTTGGCGTACTTCTGCCATCGCCTCTAAAAATTCATCCTTAAGTGGACTTGTACTCAAACGATTTACATACACCATCCAATCGGGTTGATTTGATGTATCTTCGTTAGTAGGCGGATGATTCAAGGTGATATGTGAATTAGGATTATTGCCATTGTATTCAGTTTGTTGAAAAATTCCCATAAGACTTTCCAACAGTTGCAGTACATTGGCTAAAATCTCTGTTGGCAACTGGTCAATCAGTTGATATAATTTAGTCTTTATCTTCGCATCGTCAATGGTTTCAGTTATCATGAAATCGCTCCTTAAATATGATAATAGTATTATTCTTTCAAAATAATCGGCAAATACTGCAACTTTGGTTTTATATTCACATCCACTGTCCATTGAATATCATCTTTTATTCCATCATCCATCGTCATGGTTATTGGAAATTCAAAGGGATATGGAATAGTTAATATCTTTGTGGCAAAAACTAGCTTTATATGATGATTTTTTGAGACGGGCATCGTCCATCTCAATTGTTCATCATAGTCATAAAACGTCCCCGTACCGAGTGGAGCATTGATAAAAAGTGGTTGTATAAAATTGGGCAGTTTGGTCGTAACCGTTACCACAGGAGCATCAGCTATACCCGTATTGCTCAAGTGCATGGTGTAGGTAAGAATATCACCTTTTGCTACATGATGAGTATTCACGGTGAATACTGATGTTTGCCAATTTGGCATGTTCACTGGCACCGTAACCACTCGCTGAAATGTAATCTCATGCTCGTTGTGACTCATCTTGGCGATGTGTTGACTGACTACGCCATAAGGTGCGGTCTCTGCTACGCGGGCTTGATAGGTTAGAGTTATGGTTTCATGCGAGTCCAAATCTACATGCCATAACATTTTGTTATCCTGTACGATGATTTTTTGTGACCTGGAGGAATAAGACTTGTCTTGTTCTTCTACGCTCACGCTCATCATGAGATATGATGGAAATGTTGCGGTAAATACTGCATTTTCAATCATTTCAGAACCGTCATTATGTAGCACTGCCGTATAGTTTATCGTATCACCAATCCCGACAGGTTCGATTTGGTCTGTAGTTACCGATGATGTTCCCAACCAACTTAACCAACCTAGCGTTTGTCGCATTACTTCCGCCCGTGCCGTATTGTTTAGCAATTCAAGTCCAAAACCGAAAAATGCTGTATGCCATGTTTTTGTAATGCCTCCCATGTGACTAAGAGCATTGCCAACCCCCGAATTGCCAATCATTTCTATTTTAGCCTTTTTAGTAGGGGTTAGACTGTCCGTCCAATTGCGATATCCTTTTGGAAATTTCAAGTTGTATGGTCCAAGTCCCTCACCAAATCGACTACCAGACACTCCCGTCGTCATGGTGCTAGTCAGCATTTCGGAATGTGTCTGTACTCCTAAATAATCATTGGCAAATTGACTGGGAACATGGTTATCTGATAGAGCATAGATGTATTCTTGGCTGCTAAATAATAATCTCCCTCCTGAATCCAAATAATCTTTCAATAACAATTCATCCTCAAAAGTTAATGGGCTATGCCAATCATACGCTGTGAACCACACCACAATTGGGTAGCGTTGTAAAACAGCTAAAGTTGGAATTCCCAACGGGTCTTTGCCTTGCACATTCCAACGTTCATGGCTAATTTGGTTTTGGTTCAAGGAATGAATATACTCATCCTCAAAATCATACCAACGGTCGTCATCAACTAACAGGATGGAAGCGGGAGTTTTGGTAGTACGGCTAATGCGAGCATTTAATGAAGGAAGGCGGTCAGATTGTATCGTAATGCTCACAGTGTCCGTATCATTTTTAGTTGCCGTGATTGGTATTCTTACCTTAAAACTAACCGAAGTTTCACTGCATGGATAAAGTGTTATGGACATGCTTTGAAAATTCGTTTCCCATTCATTGTCATGAATATCGAGCAGGTATGTTTCAGCCGAACCTGTTTCAGCAATATTGCGGATGAGAAATTCATGCGTAATTATCTCACCATAATCGCCGACTTGAGTATTATGTCTAGGAGAAACCTCAATTTCATCTTGAATAGGCGGCTCGGCAAACCAATCTAAACTCCGCTTTAATATTTCTGTGCGGGTGACATGTCCACTCACGCCTTCTAAACCGAATGGTAAATTTACTGCCCGATAGTTCAGACAATATCCAACTTGTTGACCAGCATTGCCACCGTTGTCGTAGCGTAAAACTTGGCGGGCAAAATTAGGCTCCGTCAATTCGATGATATCAGTGGCACCTTGGTTGCCTGCACTATCATTGCCAGCTATATCTATGTTTAAATTATCAAACAACTCATCTTGAATTGGCATGACATTTTTTGGGAGTGAGTTTTTATCGAGATAATATGCCATCAAATATGTTCGGTAATATGGCGAATGAAATATATATCCTCCAGCATCATAAAAGGCTATGCTTTGACCACTCAAGACTAGGTTGCCCCCTCTATTCAAAAATTGAGACATCATGTCGTTTAATCCTAATATGCCAGGTGAATCTTGTGGAGATGACCAAATTACTATATCATAAGACTCTAACATCGACTCATCAGATATATCATCAGGTACCGTTTTTATACGGTGATTATCATAAAAATATCCCAAGTCATCTAAGGCATGTTGATAATGATGGATTTGGCTATCATAGTACCATGCTCCACTATCCACCAATAAAATCGTCGGAGCCGTATGCATAGTAATATTTTTATAGGTCGTTTTCCCTGCTTCGACTACAATGTTAGAGATTATTGCTACTCGATAGCCGCTACTGGTAATGGTTAGAGTGTATGTACCTATCGGGAGCGTTAGGTCATATCTACCATTTATATCAGATGTAGTTGTTGTTGGCGTGCCTTTGACTTGAGTCGTTGCCTGTACTGGTTGGTTTGTGTCATGCTGGCTGATAATTCCGCTTATATTTCCAGTTGGCGATGGAGCCAAAACAAAGTTTTTAGTGATGACCGTATTCGTGATAACTGCCACCGCAAATTCTGACTTAGCTTCATATCCAAAAAAAGAAGCTGTTATATCATATGTGTTTGGGACAATGCCCTGCCGATAAAACCCATGTTGGTCAGTGGTAACGACAGCAAATGCATCTATATAACGTGAGCCAATTGTTACCGTTGCATTTGGAATTGGTAATTCGGTATCTTTATCGCTGACGATACCATGTATCTCACCTGCATTGATTATTGTTTGTACCGCTTGATAAGCATCTACCGTTCCCCAACCTGATGAATTATTTGGAATTGTATTAGCTATTGGTCGAGCAGTTTGAGTTAATATCTGTGTAACTTTTTGATAGGTCAATGTCGAATCCGCTTGGAGCATCAGAGCTACTATACCCGCTACATGTGGAGCAGACATAGAAGTTCCATCCGAAACTGCATAGCTTCCTCCAGGAAATGTTGAGGGTATCCTCACGCCTGGTGCAACCACTTCAGGTTTTATCTCTCTCCATACCGACGGACCTCGCCCCGAAAAATTTGCCACCATCTCATCGGCATCAATCGCACCCACCGCCAAAGTTGTCGTATAACTGCCAGGTGTTCCGACTGTGGTTTCATTTGGACCATTATTTCCCGCCGAAAATATTGGGATTATGCCCGCCTCCAAAAGTATATTCACATCATTAGTAAATATTTCTGTGCCACCTAAATTACTCGACCATGAATTATTTACTACATCAGGAGCAAGGGACGGGTCATCTTCTGGAGCCAATATCCATTGAAAGGCATCATGAATAGTGCTTTCTGAAGTCGAGTTGGCATTGTCAAAGGCACGCACTGCAATCCAAGTTGCTCCAGGTGCAACGCCCATGCCATTGCCAGCAACAATCGTTCCCATTGTATGTGTGCCATGCCCTGCCACATCAACGGGGTAAATTGCCTGTTCCCAAGTAGCATCATACCAATTTCCATGATGTATTGCTGGTAGTACACCACCTTTGTAACCACGATAATTTATCATCAAATCAGGGTGCTGATAATCAACTCCCGTATCCATATTTGCAACCACCACCCCTTCGCCGTCTATCCCAAACACTTGCCATACCTCATCTGCCTTAACATGCTCTACCCCCCAAGCAAGTCCTTCGGCATCATGTAAACGAGATTTCCATACCGCACTCGTGTCAAGGACTGAAATCTGGTCTAGCTGTTGAAGGTCATGATATGGTAAATAGATTGTGTTATCCAATCGAACTAACTTCACATCATCACGTGCCGCCAATCGTAGCGTGGTGGTCAGCGATGCTCGTGCCGCCACTGCGTTGACAATCCACAAAGGACGAAGATAAGTCGCCTGTTCCTCACTCAACACCCGATTCACCTCAACTTGTGAAACTTCAGCGGTCAGCTTCAAGATATTAACTATCTCTGTTCGACGGGCTAAGGTATTGTTTATAGTCTTTGCCATGCTTATATCGGCACCATCCTTCATTACAACCATGATGTTTGCCAGTTCATCTTTGTCTATTAAAAAAGCCTTAAGCAAACTCGGCTCAATTTTATACCGAAGTTCCAAAGGAATAACATCAGGCTCATCAGCCTGGACATGTAGAACGGGCATTTTGCCAGCCAGTATGGACGGATTAGAAGTCTGTCCCACGATATTTATTTGTGGAAACGTTTGCCACATCAGAATAATTGTAGATAGGAATATGAGTAGGTTACGCATGAATAGTTACCTTTTATCAAACAAGAATTGTAAAAAATAATAATTGTATTATATAAGTGATAAAGAAAGTGTCAAAAAAGGAGTAAGAAGTTTTAAGGAATAGATTTTGTAGGGTCAAGGCTTGCCTTTTCATGTCAAAGCAAGCTTTGACGCTCCAAGTTATCTTGTCAAAAAATGGCATTAAACAGACCTGAATGGTAGGGGCGTACGGCCGTACGCCCCTACAACTAGCATTGAACAGCCCTGGGTTAGACCTGACGGGTCTAAAAAACCTGACAGGTCTGTTTCAAAATGTTACTTTATGACATTCACGAGTCTACTAACAGGAAATGGAAAACAATTTTGTGTCATTTTTCATCTAGTCTTCTCCGTTTTGAGTAGTTTGGTGAGCCAGAATAATTGCCTCAGCCACTTGCTTCATTGGGCGGCGATTATCCATGCTCATCTTTTGAATAGTTCTAAACGCCTGTGATTCCGACATGCCCTTACTATCCATCAAAATACCTTTGGCTCGGTCAACTAATTTGCGGGTTTCAAGAGTCAATTCCAAATTTTCAATTTCTTTGTTTATAGTTTGAAATTCAGCAAAACGAGCTAGAGCGATTTCAATGGCAGGGTCTAAATCAGACTCCTTAAAAGGTTTTACTAAATAACCGATGACACCTGCTTCTTGAGCCCGCTCGATGAGGTCTTTTTGAGAGTATGCGGTCAATAACACCACTGGAGCAATCTTTTCTTCGGTTAAAATTTTTGCGGCATCAATGCCATCTAAATTTGGCATGCGAATATCCATAATGACCAAATCAGGTTTAAGTTCACGAGCCATGTTGACGGCACTTTGACCGTCTCCAACGTCACCAACCACCAAGTACCCAAGACTGGTCAGCATCTCACGTAAATCCATGCGAATGATAGATTCATCATCTGCTATGATGATTCGTTTTCGTTCCATCCCTCTTCTCCTTTGAAAATAGTTTTAGAAAATATAATTATTGCTGTAGCACCATCCTCATCAAGCAAAACAAGTTCACCTCGTAAATCTTCTGTTACCAATGTTCGCACAATTTGTAACCCCAAACTGCCCGAAAAACTCGAATCAAAATTCATCGGTAAGCCACGACCGTTATCATGAATCATCACTTCAATGTTATTACCTCTATCAATAAAGTTGATAGAAATAATACCGCTCTTATTTGTACCAATACCATGTTCAAGAGCATTTTGAAGTAACTCATTGATAACTAAGGCACATGCTGTTGCTTGTCTAGCAGGTAACCAAATTGGTGGTCCATCCACCTGAAAAACAATTTGCTGGTCTGCTGAAATAATGCCATGTTGCAATTGCTGAATAATGCTATTAATAATATCTTTAATGTTAATTGTTTGCCCATGCGTATCAGACAAAAACTCATGAATAACGGCTACACTTAATATCCGACTAGCGGCATCCTCCAAGGCTGAACGACCTGTTTCGTCCTCCAAACGGCGTGATTGAATACGGAGCAGAGCAGCAATAGTTTGCAGATTATTTTTCACTCGATGATGAATTTCCTGCACCATAGTATTTTTCACCCGTATTTCTTGTTCATTGCGACGTTGTCGGGTAATATCACGAATAATCATCAATGCCCCAACCATGTAATGCTCACGTGTTTTAATCAAAAAAGAAGGAAGATATTTCTTGATATCCGATTCAGCCACAATCGGCAATGCTTTGCGTATCCATTGCTTTCCACCATCTTCTGTTTCCTGTTCAACGCATTGCAATGTGTTCATTGCCTCAAAAGCTATCTGATGGTCATACGTCATCAGAGTATCTAAATTTCGACTGACCAAACTATCCATGTAACCTAATTTTCGGTACAAACTGCCTGCCACACCACTGACATAACGAATAACACCATGTTTGTCAATTATCATTAACCCATCATATTCACGAAAACGAGTAATATTTTCGGCATTATGCAGTAAGCGATAAAGTAACATATCTTGAATTTGACTAATCGCTTTGCGGAAAACTTTATCACGCCGCCGCTGACGTTCATATTCTACTAATGTAGTATCAATACTAATAGCACCAATAACTGTGAAAGAGTCATTCATCGCATGGACAGGACAAACTTCGATGTACACACTAGCACCGTTGGCAAAAACACCTTGATACCCACGTTTTTTGCGACCTTTTTTAAGTGCTTTGATAACAACTGGCATTTCCTTATGACCAATTTGCAAACCTGTAAATTTTTTCAAATAAGCAGGAGCAACAGAATGAGGTCGAGCATGAGCTAACACTGTAGTTTTACCATGTATTAACGGACCATAAAGTATCATCTCCGCTCGGCTGACATCGGCGACAATGTGCATTTGCTTATGAATAGTTGTCAATATTTCAATATCTTCAGTCGAAAGCGTTTCTTGTAAATCTGAAAATGGGTTTTCCATAATCAACCAACTTTTTGTAGCCGTTCAATTTCTGTGCGACTTAGGTACAGTTCAGCATTAATTTCATCGCTTAAAATAGCGTGATACAAATCTTCTGGCTCAAGATTTAATTGGCTGGCAGCAGCCTCAATGGAATAAAGAATAGTATTTTTGTTAATTGATTCATCTTCGCCACTCATCCAAATTGCCTCGCGAGCAAAGCTCAAAGCCGCATAAGTTTCAATTGTTTCTAATGGTACCATGTCATTGCTCAATAAGACTCGAATTTGATTCCGAAATTGGTTATTTTTAACGCTAGTCAGGTAATGGTCAACAAACAAAACAGCTTTTAGGTTTTCAATTGTTGTTGCTGTTGCCAAGCGAGGGATGACTTCTTCATTGGTCAACATGTTTATGAAGACACGGGCAACCATGCTCCACTTAGGATTGACTCGTTTCCATTCCTGTTGATAGAGTTTCAATGTAGGACTGCTTGTTTGAGAAATGAGACTAATAATGTTATCTTGATTGTTTGACATATTCATAAACTAACACCCCAATCAATATCAGACTGTAGGTTAATTTTTAGTATTAATGATACCTAATGTCTTAGTAACATTTTTTGTTTCCCTAAAAATTTTGCCTTTTAGTTTACTTGTTTTTTTCTTTTGTGCAAGTTTATGCCATTATTTTAGATTGACCCGTCATTTTAGGGTTGTTCAATGCTAAAGAGGATATTGGATTTCGCACCTCAATCTCATCCATGGGGTATTGTTTTTAACAGCATAAAGTAGGGATTTATGGCATAAATCCTACACGATGATAAGACATGTGTCCCATATTCCTACAATGTTCTACCTGAAAAAAATAGCATTGAACAGCCCTGCCCGTTATTTAGTGCAATGCGGCAAACTGACTCGTATAATTGGTTTGCTAGTTTGGTTTTGATGATAGGATTGTTTTGTGGTACAATGGGGCTATCTATTTTTAATTTTTGTAGGAGTGGTCATGACAACATTTACACCTAAAAGGATGATGGCAATTCATCCCACCGAACCTTACGGAAACAGTGGGTTTTCTTGCCTCAGTTTAGATAAAAACATTACTTATTTTATTGCTACCATGACGTTTATTTTTATGTTGACAATTGGTTGTGGAAAAACGACTATACCAATACAATCGCCATCTGAAAATACCCCCACCGCCGTTTCTCTGGCAGATACACCCACCACTAAAATTATTATAACACCAATTGTTGATGAGTCACTGAACGAGCAAATATACCCTGAAATTCTGCGAGTTTGCTTGCTGGCAATATCGGATATTAATGCAAATAATTTTAATGGCTATGCTTACGAAGGCATGCAAGATGCGGCTGCCACCCATGGTTTTGAAACGGTTTACTTTGTCCTTGATAAAACTGGTGTTGAGGATGCTCCCGAAGAGATGGCAAATTGTTTAGCGACTGAGCCACAGGTAATTATTACTGTTGGGATTCCCTTAAGTGAAATAACTACGGAAACGGCAAAGGCTTATCCCGATATATTTTTTATTGGGGTTGACCATTTTGTTTTGGATGGGACTGAAAATTATGTTGGTATCCAATTTCGTGAAGATGAAGCTGGTTTTTTAGTAGGTTATATGGCTGGGCTAGTCACAAAGTCAAATATCGTAGCGGGCGTATACGGTAGACCTTATCCTCCCTTGAAGCGATTTCGTAATGGTTATGAGCAAGGAGTTAAATTAGTAGCAGAGGAACTCGGTAAAGAAATTACTGTTTTAGGAACGTATCTTGAAAGTTTCATTGACCATGAAGCTGGTGCCGCTTCTGCCGAACAGTTTATTAATGAAGGGGCAGATGTGATTTTTGGGGTGGCGGGGGCATCAGGCTCAGGGGCAATTGTATTCGCCGCTCAACATGAAGTCTACGTAATTGGTGTTGACCAAGATGAGTTTTTTACCACTTTTGACGGCGGCAAGTTAGATGGTACTGAATATTTAATTAGCAGTGCCTTGAAACATGTTGATATTGGTGTATATGATATGCTGACCGCTTTAGCTAGAGGAAACATGACTAACTTTCCTGGCGGTGGTAATTACATCTTAACCATAGAAAATGGTGGCTTATCGTTTGCTAATCGGCATGAGGCTGATATATCCGAATCGATATATGACAATGTAGCTGAACTTGAATTAAAATTAGCTTCAGGTGAGATTTCAACAGGGGTTGACCCTGAAAGCGGTGAGTTATTATCTAACAAAGATTAGAGAAACTTTCATGGTTAGACCAGACCCGACAGGTTTTAGAAACCTGTCAGGTCTATCCATTACCTCGTATGAGTCAAGGACTCATGGTTGGGGTCTACTAACGTGGGGGTTGATTAGTTAGAGCTATACCATCAATCAATACCCAAGTATTAAAATAAGCAGTATCATCTAAACGAACCATATCATCTTCCCGACTCCAGAGTGTAAGATATAATGTGAGTTCGCTCCCTTGAAATGCCAGTAAATCTAAATGAACTCGCCGCCAACCTAAGTCTTGCAGGGCAGGATTGATGTTGTCATGATATTGGTTTTGATAACCACCACAAAATGCTAAACCATTTTCAATAATCGTTAGGGCTCGATTGTGGGGATTGAGTATGGCTGTTTTATCACTGCACCCTTTACGGTTGCGTTCTTCATTGCTAATTTGGTCAGGTGTAAATATCGTTCCAAAACAGTAAACGATTGCTGTAATGAACCGTGACCGATGGGAATGTTGGCATCTCGAAATTCGGGACTGCCGATTTGGGCAACCAATGTATCCGTTATCTCACCCACTACGGCAAATTGAGGTAAACCACTTCCATGTCCATCAAAAGTACCTTGATGACCTGTCCAATGAGCTAAAGTTGGTATCTCAAAATCACCGTTTAAGAGTGGAAAATAAATGTATGCTGATGTTGTCGCAGTTAGATAGTTAATTTTATTACTTGCAGTAACTACGACAGGGTAATGTCCCACATCGGAGTATGTATGAGTGATTGGGTTATCATAGCCAAAAGTATCATCGCCAAAATCCCATGTGTATTGGACTCCTGCCCCTTCGTCAACAGAAGCACTAAACTTGGTTATATTACCAATGGCGGTAGGACCATCACTTGCAACACTCAAATCAACAATTTCAGTATGAGGGTATCCATTGATGATAAAAGGCATGTATATGTTTAATGAGTCAATATATACTTGTGCTTCTGGGGCAGATGAACGTATTTCAAGATTTCCTAACTGGTCTACCGCTACCGTACTAAGAAGATAGGTTCCCCATCCATCGGGAAAATCAAAGAGAAATGTACCTTCGTTATTCTTCTGATTTGGTCCTGCCATCCATTGAGGCATGCCAACCTTGCGATACCATAATGTGGTAGAATAAACACCGCTTTGGTTATCGTTTGCCTGCCATGTAATGGAGACAGGCTTGCTAACATTTGCCTCAAAAGGAACGGTAATGATTTGAGAAGTAGGAGGTGTGTTGTCAAGTTGATAGGTAAATGTTTGTGGTGTTGTTTGACCTGCATTGTCATGCAACGTCACAACAATTTTTCCGTTTCCAGTATCACCTCGTCTCACATCATACTGCACTTGCCATGCGGCAGGGGCAAGGTCAGGTACAGGGGCATCACCAAAGGCAGATGAAAAAGTTGCTTTTTGTAAACCTGAAAGTTGGTCATCTGCTACTCCACCAATTTGAAAAATATGTGTTGTCAAAGCAGGCATGTTATTGAAATAATATAATACATCTTCATTCACGTGCAGATAAGAACTATTTTCGATAATATCCGAAGACACCGCAATTGGAGGGGTTAAATCAACGACAATGCCATCAGACGGCACACCATAATCTCCTTCATTACCTAGACGGTCTATCACTTGTAGTTGTGCTTTATACTCTACCCCTTCGGTAATGCCTTCTTTGCCTGTAATGGCATACATTGTACTTGTCAAAGTAGGCGTGTACGGTAAGGCAACCGTTCCTGTAATCAAGTCGGCTACATAGAGTGAATTGATAAATTCAAATTTTCTAGAGGTCACTTTGATATTGTATTGAGCAATTCCTGACCCATCATAAGCATGGGTCCAACTAAAAACGAGAGTATTTGTCGGAGACCATTTTCCAGTATCAAGTGGCATGGGTGCAGTGGGCAACACGGTATCAACTCGGACAGTGATTGGTGGCGAGTAAGCAATATTGCCATCTCTGTTTTCTGCTTTAGCAATCAATATCTGGTCAATATAATCTTTATAAGGCAGTACCCAAAAATATATTGCTTGTCCTGCTGTGGAAAGTGGGTAGGTAATATCAATCGGGTAAATTTTAGAATCACCATCTGCTGATTCGACTATGAGACTTAAATCTATAATTTGTTTTCCGCCATCATCAAGACAGCCTGTGCCAGTCGAACAAATTGGGTCATACTCAATGATAACAGCGGCTGAAAACGGGTCGTTTGACGTAAAGGTACTGTATGACACTGGATGAGTAATGGTTAAAATTGGAGTGTTAGCTTCAGGTTTTGCTTGAATAGTTGGAGTCTCATAAGTATTGTTTGCCTTTAATTGAAACATGCTCAAAGGAAAAAACATGGTGATGCAAATAAAAAATAATGCCAAACTGTTGACAATAGCTATGCGATATAATTTATAGAATGTAGACATGACTAACTCCGTGTAGTGGCACAGACAAGATGTCTATGCTACAAATACATCTTGATATCACCGAAAAACAATACAATTACGCCCTTGGGCTTTGGCTTCGTACAAAGCTTCGTCAACCGCTTTAATAAATGCCACATGGGTAAATCCTAGTTGAGGAATGATATTTGAAATCCCTATGCTGACAGTCAAGTAATCGTTAGCATCAGAAAGTTCATGCAAAATTTCTAGCTTTTGTATTTCCTGTCGGATTGATTCAGCGACCTTTATGCCCCCATCCACAGTTGTATTCGGCAAAACAACGGCAAATTCTTCACCACCGTAGCGAGCCACTAAATCTGTAATTCGTTTGGCGGCACGTTTGATACCTTGAGCAACTTGTTTTAAACAATCATCTCCTGTTTGATGTCCATAAAAATCGTTGTAATTTTTAAAGTGGTCAATGTCACATAAAATTAATGAAATAGGTATTTGGTCGCGGATGGCTCGTTGCCATTCTTGGTCAATATATTCATCAAAACGGCGGCGGTTAGCAATACGAGTTAAACCATCTAAGTTAGCTTGGTACTTTAATTTTATGTTTGCTTCTTCAAGTGCTTTTGATATTTCATTTCGCATGTGGGACTCTTTCTCAAGTAATTCATTTTTCAGACGTAATTCGGCGGTACGTTTACGGACATCCTCTTCAAGTGTTTTATTATATGCTGTTAAAATTTTCTCGGCTTCTCTACGTTCTGTAATATCACGTATAATCCCTTGATACCCCAAATTTTTCTTATTCTCATCTTGCCACAATGAGGCTGTTATTAAACAATCCAAAATTGTGCCATCTTTTTTACATAGCTTGACATCAAAATTTTTAACACCATGTTCCTGTTCAATTGCATGTGTTAAATCAAACCAATCGTTAGATACAGAAAATAAATCGGGTGATTGTACCTTTTGTATTTCTTGTTTAGTGTATTCTAACATGTTCAATCCTGCTGGATTAATATCAATAATTTTGCCATCGGTTTCCATCATGATAATAGCATCATGAGAATTTTCAAATAAGATTCGGTATTTCCTCTTACGACTACGTAATTCAGATTCAGCTTGTTGACGTTCATAAAGTCCTTGTTCTTTTAGAAAATCGTTCATTTCCTGCAACTGTTCATTTTGTGATTCTAATTGTTTTTGCAAACGTCGCAATGTCAAATGTGTATTCACCCGTGCTAAGATTTCTTCAGACTGAAAGGGTTTCAAAATATAATCTACCCCACCTACAGAAAAGGCTGTTACTTTATCAGTTATTTCAGTCAATGAACTGATAAATATGACAGGTATATTTTTGGTACGTTCATCTGTTTTTAACTTGGTACATACTTCATAGCCATCCATTTCAGGCATGACAACATCCAATAATATAATGTCAGGTGGATTATTCTGAGCGATTTCTATTGCCCGTGAGCCAGTTCGTGTTGAGAAAACATGGTACTTATCCAACAATATCTTACCTAAAAAATGTAGGTTGGTTCGGGCATCATCCACAATTAAAATACTAGATTTTTTTGTATCAGTTTGATAGGTGTTCATTTGATTTTCCATTTTTAAAGATGAATAGGAGTCCTTGACTCACACGGGGAATTATTAAATTCGCAAAAAGTATCACAAATCCTTCATCTAACAAAACTCATTATACCACTAACAAAACTCATTATACCACAAAAACACCAACAAGAAAAACTCTCGGCAATGTTCTATAGAGTAATTTTATTTACAGCAATTGTCTGAAAAAATACACGTTCTTGACCTCACGTTGGGTTGTGGTATAATCGGATAGTTAGATTCACTTTCAGCAAGTTCAATTGAGGAATTAATGCTTGATTCAATATTAGATTTTTTTAACTCGTTATTTGATATTTGGCACTGGTCGAATGTACTGATTTTACCAGGGCTGTTGATTGGATTCACCGTTCATGAATTAGGGCATGCCGTAACCGCTTATTTTTTAGGAGACATGTCGCAAGTGCAGGAAGGCAAAATTACAATTGGTCCTCTCAAACATATTTCATGGCTAGGCATATTTACGTTTATCGTTTTTAATATTGGTTGGCCCAAACCATTACAGTTTCAACATGATGAATTTGAAAATCGTTATTTAGATTCGTTCTTGGTTGCCATGGCCGGTCCCGTTGCCAACTTTGTATTTTGTCTTATCGCCTTCATCATCAGTGCAGTTTTACTAGGTATATTAGTAATTGTCAATCAATTAGATAGCGAACAATTTTCAGCCATTTTTTTATTCACTCGAAATAGTCCCCTGGCAAAAGAGGCGTTTTTTGATGCCATTCAAAATCCTGCAATATGGCTAGTTACTTTGACAAATCGAATATGGGTAGCTAATTTTGTCCTAGCGGCGGCTAGCTTGATACCGCTACCTCCATTTGATGGATTTACCATTGTGCTTAGTATCGCTGGTTTGTTTAATAAAGACAGTGATGACAAGAATAAATTTTTCCACTCCATGTTCAACACAAACGCCACCAAAGACTCTCCCGATTCTGAATTTGTTACTTCTCCCAGTCAAAAAAATGTGGCTGATATTCATTTTAACATCGGTTTAGAATATCACAATGAACAGAAATATGATGATGCTATTGCCCGTTATCGGCAGGCACTTCGAGCCGATTCGACTTATGGTCCAGCATACGTTAACATGGGTTTGGCATACAAAGCAAAAAATCAACCAAATGAAGCCATGCAATCATTTCAGGCTGCCATAGACGAATCATCTGACCCTGATTGGCTGACACTAGCAATCGGTACAATTGTATTTACGATATTGTTCATTGGGGCGTTTGTAGTTTCGGTGGTTAGTTTTATTGCCTGATTCATGCAAAAAGAAAAATAGATAAGTAATAGTACATATGCCTGTAACAATATATAACACTCAGCATGTCAGTCAATAGGAATAACAGTTGTAGATTTTAGTTCTGATAAAACAATGATTGTTTGGATACGCGTCACACAAGTAATATTGAGTAGCCTTGTAACCAAAAATCGTTCTAAATCACTCCTGTTTTTTATAATTACTTTTATCATATAGTCAAAATTACCTGTAACACGGTAGACCTCTAATATTTCTGGTATTTCATGGATAGCCATCCAAAAACCATGAACACTTTTTATATCATGTGATTCTAGGCTGACATTTATGAAACATATCATATCATAACCAATCATCTCTGGCTCTAAAATTGTTGCATACTGGCGAATAAAACCCTCGATTTCCAATCGTTTCAGACGGGAATGGACGGATGGTGGAGAAAGTTTGACACGTCTAGCCAATTCTGTATTGTTAATCCGACTATTAGATTGCAATTCGTTTAATATTGCTTTATCCGTACTGTCAAGCGTTTTTGCGGCTGAGTTATCCACTGACATTACTTTATACTCCAATTTTTAGTAGTTATTCATTTCCCGTTGTTACTACGACGGAGCGTAGTAACGAGATGATAAATGGTTACAATTTCTTAATATTTTCAACTAGAAAAATAATTGCTTAACTTAGAATTGTATACCAAATTTAAATAAAAGAAAATAAACCATGTGTTTTCTTTCGATATTTCTGTATCTTCAGAAAAAACAATGTACTTAAAATCTTAGACATTTACGGACTAAGTTTAGCCTTAAACGTTTCCAACGTATCTATGCTTGACATGCGTATCCGTGTCAACTCAAAGCGATTATCATGTGAATGTTCATAACCATAGCTTGTGGTTACGGCAAGCCAAAAATCTTCTCTTTGTAAAAAATCGAGCACATAGTCGTTATATCTTCCTGACGGATAGCAAAAAAGGTGAACAGGGGCATGAATACGAGCTTCGATATCCATTCGTGAGCCGAGAATTTCATCAATTAATGATGATTCTGACAAATTACGTAAATCACGATGACGTCGTGTATGTGAACCAAACTCCATGCCTGCATTATGCATTTCGATAATGTTATCCCATGACATATAACGTTGGTCATTGAAATCAATTGGTTCAGTCACAATAAAAAATGTTCCCTTAAATCCAAATTCTTTTAAGAGTGGAAAGACAATAGTATAATTATCCACGTAACCATCATCAAGAGTAAGCACAATTGGCTTTTCGGGCAGGGATGCATGCCCGCTTAGATGATACAGTAACTCGGTCAATGAAATTGTGGTAAAACTTTCTGCTTTCAGATAAGCAAGTTGCTCTCTGAAAAGTTCAGGCGAGACAGATAAATCAAGTTGGTAAATATCTGCATTTTCTGGTGGAATTGAGATGAAATGATACATTAAAATAGGGACATGGGCAATGGGGCGTTCTGCTAAAGTGGTCGGTTCAGGTGTTGAGGTGGATGTATTAGTAGAAGTTGGTGTATTGGTTGGGCTTGGTGTTGTAGTGGATGTCCATGTTGGCACGAGTGTATTTGTATCGGTAGGTGTCGGTGTAAAAGTATTGGTGGGAGTTGGTGTATTAGTAAAAGTAGGAGTAACAGTAGGTGTAGAAGTTGATGTATTAGTTGCAGTTGACGTTGGTGTTGGCGTAAATGTAGGCGTATACCAAAACCACACTATCTGAAAATTTTCATTGTCTGTTTGGGTATTCATTTGAAAGACAACAAATAAAATAATTATAAGAGGCAAGACAGCGTATTTTGTTAGTTGGTATAAATTGTATTGCATGATTTTAGACAGGTTGTTGTTAGAACAGAATGAATGATTTGAGAGGTAAGAAAACCTTCTTAAATTCTTCTCCTGTTCTAATAATTCGGTGGGTGGTTGACGAAAACTAATTAATTCCCATTCTCAAAAAGCCCATTGACGAACTCCTCTGCATCAAAAGGAGCAATATCCTCAAGCGTTTCTCCTGTGCCAATGAAACGAACAGGTACATCCAATTCACTATTAATAGCAAAAACAACTCCCCCTTTAGCTGTACCATCTAATTTTGTTAGGATAACACCACTAATTTTTGCCGTTTCCATAAAATGCTTTGCTTGGCTAATGGCATTTTGTCCTGTAGTTGCATCCAATATCAATAGGGATTCATGGGGAGCATCATGCACCTGTTTACCAGCAATTTTGTACAATTTTTCTAACTCACGCATTAAGTTGTACTTAGTATGCAAGCGTCCTGCAGTATCAATTATTACCATGCTTGCTTTACGGGAATAAGCACTTTTTAACGAGTCATAAATAACAGCACCTGGGTCTGAATTGGGGCGGTGAGCAATAACTGCCGCCCCACAACGTTCTCCCCAAATCTGTAGTTGTTCAATGCCAGCTGCTCGAAAGGTATCGGCTGCTGACAAAATGACTTTCTCTCCTTTATTTTGATAGAACCAAGCAAGCTTTGCTGCTGTAGTAGTTTTTCCTGAACCATTTACTCCCACCACCATGACGACTGTAAGCAGGCGTTTTCTATCTAATTCAAGGGGCTTATTACTACTGATAAGTTTGCCCATTTCTTCTTTAAGGACGTTTTTCGCTTCATCTGTTTGTTTAATGTGTTCTTCTTTCACACGATTTTTTACGGTTTCCACTAATGATAATGTCGTGTCAACACCAACATCAGATTGAATAAGAACCTCCTCTAGTTCATCCCACAAATCATCGCTGATATCGTTTTTGGCAAATAAATTGCTGATATGCCCCATAAAATTATTTCTGGTCTTACTTAAACTATCTCTTATTTTTCCAAACATTTTTTCCTCCTATAAAGTTTGTTGTTGAAAACAATACCAAAATTTAACAATCTCGTCAAGTTTTATATATTTTGATGAATCCCCAAAAAGAACATGCATTTATCGGAAGTGAGGCAAGAAAACCCACCAATATCGTTAAGCTCGGTGGGTTGTTGACTTGTGCGAGTTAGTAAACTCATTAATCTTCCGTGAAAACTTCTTCAATGCGTTCTACTGCCCAGTCAATATCTTCTCGTGTAATGACCAAAGGTGGGGTGAATCGCACCACAGTTCCATGCGTGTCCTTGCAAAGCAATGATTTTTCGACTAAGGCTTTAGTAAAGCGAATTGCTCCACCTGATTCTGGTTTGACTTCAACCCCGATGAGCAGACCGCGTCCGCGTACATCTACGATATGGTCGCTTTCGATTCGAGATAAACGCTCGAGCAAGTAATTTCCTTGTTCAATGGCGTTATCAATTAAACCATCTTCTACCAAAATTTTAAGTGCCTCGCGAGCGATAACACAACCAAGCGGATTGCCTCCGAAAGTTGAACCATGGTCACCTGGCTTGAAAAGTTCGAGCACTTCTCTATCGGCTAAACAGGCGGAGACAGGATAAAACCCACCTGATAAAGCTTTTCCAATCGCAACCATGTCAGGTCGCACATTTTCCCACTCACAAGCAAACAGTTTTCCTGTTCGCCCTAAACCTGTTTGGATTTCGTCGGTAATCATCAGCACGTTATGCTTGGTGCATATTTCACGTACCTTACTTAAATATCCTTCGGGGGGCATATTGACTCCGCCCTCGCCTTGAATTGGCTCAACCAAGAAAGCAACTGTATTTTGGTTGATAGCTTTTTCTAAGGCATCTGCATCGCCGTAAGGAATTGTGATAAAACCAGGTGTTAAGGGACCAAATCCATCTTTGTATTGGTCATCGGATGAAAAGCTAATTGCGGTAATAGTTCTGCCATGAAAATTGCCTTCTACGGTGATGATTTCTGCACAATTGGCAGGCACTCCTTTTACTTCATAGCCCCATTTTCGAGCCGCTTTCAGACAAGTTTCTACGGCTTCTACTCCACTATTCATGAGTAGCACCATGTCATAGCCTGTCAGTTCGCACAATTCCTTTTCCAATAACGGAAGTTGGTTATTCCGAAACGCCCGTGAGGTTAGGGTCAATTTGCACCATATTTGTCTTCTAAATTAATATAATCTTGTGTTCGCATCATTGTTTTATTACTCCTTTGTAATTTTTTAGTTAATTTGTGAAGAATTGTCGGCTAAATTCGGCAACTGATTGCACCACATGCTCAATATCAACCGCCTCAATGCCGTAATGAGTGACGGCTCGAAATTTTTTGGGATAGCCATCATCCATAATTATATCATGCTCTGCCATAAAAGTAGAAAATTTACTAATCATCTCCTTTGTCGAAGTAGATCCAACTCCTCCTCTTTGAAGGGGTGGCACCAATGAAAAAAAGACCATGTTTGTTTGGACATTGGCATGGTCTTCAGCTAATCGCTCAACCATGTCATTGATGGCAATAATCCCAGCCGCGGCTAGTATGCCTGCTTGTCTCATGCCACCACCGAGCATTTTACGCCAACGGTGAGCCGATTTAATAAATTGGTTGGAGCCGCATAAAACTGAACCAACAGGTGCAGATAATCCTTTTGATAGACAAACGGAAACACTATCAACATGCTGAGTTATTTCAGTTACATCCACCTTTAACTTAACGGCGGCATTGAATACTCTTGCCCCATCCAAATGAGAGGACAAACCATGCAATTTGGCAAACTTACCTGCTTCAACCATGTAACTCATAGGCAGAACTTTGCCCGCTTGTGTATTTTCTAAACATAAAAGACGCGTCCTAGCAAAATGTGGGTCGTCAGCTTTAACATGATTTTCAACCTTGCCTAAATCTAAAGTGCCGTCCTTCTCAAAAAGAATCGGCTGTGGTTGAATACTGCCCAATACAGCTCCTCCACCCGCTTCATACATGTAGGTGTGAGCCGTTTGTCCAGCAATATATTCATCCCCTCGACCACAATGAATCAAGAGGGCTATTAAATTACTTTGCGTGCCACTTGATACAAATAGAGCGGCTTCTTTCCCTACTCGTTTGGCGACCAATTCTTGCAGTTTATTGATGGTAGGGTCTTCGCCATAAACATCATCACCCACTAAAGCCGTCGCCATTGCCTCTCGCATAGTAGGTGTGGGTAAAGTCACGGTATCACTACGTAAATCAATCATTTTTTTACTATAATTTTGTAATCTAAAACTATAAAAAACCGTAAATTTGCTGTAGGGGCAGGTTTCAAACCTGCATACAAATATTATCAGTTACGGTATAACTACTACCTAAATTTTAATGTTATTTGCTGATTTTGCCAAATTTAAGATGAAGTTTGATATGTCCCTGTTCTTTAGCCTTAATTATAACATCTAACGTACATGTTGTGGTAATGTTGTTTAATTTGGCTATACGTCGTCCCAATCAAATTCAAGTATAAAAGTGGTGATGTATTGCTAATCGTCAACATCAGGCATTCCTTATTTCACATTCCAAGTCCGACATGGTTAATGAAAATGGTGATACTTGATAATCAATCAGTATCATCAAAAATGCTACTCGTGACATGCCAGCCAATTGAGCCGCCCGTCCCGATGATAACCGCCCCAACTCAAACAGTTTGACCGCCGCCAAACGTCTAATTTCATGAGCAAATGTTATCGGTGTTTCCTTGAGACTAATCAAAAGTTCATCAGGTAATTCAATTTGTATGGTTTGCATGATTAAAATTCTCCCTTCGCTTGTTTAATCAACGCCGCCACTGCCACACATTTATCCGCCATGCCAATCATCCCATCGTGCATGTAAAACTATCATCATCAGAATAAGCAAAAGTAACACTTGTATTTTTAACATACAACTGAACATCAAACTTACAATCATGCTCACCTTTTGCTAAATGAAGTTCACTAATCGGCATAAAGATGCTCAAGTCTTTGTAAACTGAATTTTCATATCCAGGTGTAAAAGATGTACTGGCACAAACTTGGCCATTCAAGGTACAAAACTTATCATTTTCATCTTCTAATCGTTTTCCATTGGCACGTGAAAAATAAGCAACAGCCCGACATGCCACACCTTTAAGATTTTCATTCTCGAATTTGACATGGATATTAAATCCTTTGCGGTCATTATCGGTCACTTTATGTTCTTGCCATACTTCTTTAATTTCACCTTTGATTTCATGCACTTGTGTCAGGTGACGTTTGATATTTTCAAAACCAACTTTTACATTGCAAATTGGGCATTTAACCATGCCTGTGATAATCCCTTCACCATTAACCGCACTCCATGCCGAACATGAACGATTGGCTATTTTCTTGATTCTCTGACGTTGCTTATCACTAACATGAATGGGATTATTAGAATTAGAAGGGTCAACAAATTTTTTGGACGTGATGCAACTTTTGATATGTGAAAGCACAATTTGCATGCAATCGCCGTAATCATGGGTATCTTTGCCTTTAAGTGCCTCTACAATCAATGACTCCATTGCCAATTTATGCCAGGTAAGTTTATTGGTCAATCGCCAAATTTTCATGATTTTAATGATTTGATTGTATTGGCGGGCATGGTCAATATGCAATTTAAGACTACTTCGTCTTTTTCGTTTTTTGATGTTATCATACAGATTGGCATAGTAAAATGTGTCATCTTCTGCTTTGCCTACTACCACATCAATGTGAAAGCCATCATAATCAATTCGCAAGGATACAACCAATTTTTTGACTTTATACTTTGCTTTTGTCAAAACACGATAGATATAACCATAGCATGTTTTGGGTGTATCAGGATCGGTATGTGGAAAGTAAACCACAATATCCAAATCAAATGAATCTTTTATCATGGTTTTTTTGGCGTAAGAACCACCATAGTAAATATGTGGATTATATTGATGGATAGGTTGCAAAGCCTTTTTAATTTCATCACGGGCATCTTGTAATTTTTTCGCATCTTCATCAGAAATTTTGTGTTCTTCTAACAAATTCACGAAGTAAGCATGTAGTGTTTTTGCCATAATGTTTATACTAAAAACGGGCACAAAGTAACATTTTCATGAAGATATCTTACTGGAGCGTCAAAGCTTGCTTTGACAGTCAAGACAAGAAAGGTTTTTGAAAACCTTTTTTTATATCGTCCCAAGTTTTTAAGTTCATCATTTAACTTAGAAGTATTTTGCTTAAAAAATTTCGCCAGCGATTAATATCTCTTTTTCAAGCAAGAATCCCTTTTCTAAATCTTCCAACGCCCCCGCCAATAAGCCCGTAATACCTCGTACTGCCGAAGCATAATAAGTGCTACCTTTTAACAACTCTGATAAATTTTGAAATTGCAAACTGTTTTGTCCAAAGGTGGTTTTCACAATTTGCTCAACATTCGTCAACCATTTTTGTAAACGGTAGTTATCTTGAATGGTCTTTATACCAGGTTTTTTAGTTGGTTTTTCAAGTGTGGCAATGACTTGCCCTTCTTCAATCAATTCCTTAATGCGTTCTGCATATTGTTGATCTTTTGGATTTAACATAATAAAAACCTCCTATGAAAATTAAAGATTGTTATTTCAGCAAGTTCTGTATCTCGCCCAACAAATATTTTTTGATTTGTCATGATACAAAAGTTAAAAGTAATGGAATTGTTATGGTAGATATGTCCATTATCAGATTTCTACTGTATCTGCCAATAATTTTTTGATATCAGGTATAAATTTTTTGGTTTCTTCCGCCCCAATTTCAATGAGATATTCTGCCTGGTCAAAATCTAGGGTATGTTTAGCGGAAACATGATGTTGAATTAAAACATCAATCCATGGATATTGCTTCTTTACCAATTCTGATTCAAAGGCACTGACAATATTAAAGACTAATTGCAGAATATTAGGCATTTTATCTTTTCGTCCACTGTAAGATTGATTTAAGGGCAAAACTACATTAGAGGCAATGACAATGTCGGCACCCCTTTCACGTAACACATTTGCTGGTAAGGGATTGACAACACCACCATCCACAAAAAAATGTCCGCGATAGTGCCATGGGTCGCCTAAGATGGGAATACTAGCACTTGCTCGGATAGCTTCTGCTAGGGAACCCGAATCAAAAACAAGACCTGTTATCGGTGGAATATTCAAATCCCAATTGGTAAAATGAGTCAGGGTTTTTAGATTTTGTACATAAGTTTTTATACGCTCGAAATCCCAGCCAACCGTAAACAACGCCCCAAACAATGCTCCTGCACTTGAACCCGCAATTAAATCAATAGGGATATTTTCCTCGACGAGAGCCTGCAAGACTCCGATATGAGCCAGTCCACGAGTTCCACCACTTGACAAGGCTAAGCCAACGACTCGATTGGTTAATTTTCTTGCAGTTCGTTGTAACCCAATTTCGCTATCATCAATACTTAATATCTTTTTGTGACCTGATTCTACCAGCCAAGCATAAGGTTCACCAATGCTAACTACTGTATCAGCTAAATCAATTGCCTTGAATAACCTGCTTAAAAACTTCAATTTGGAAACTTAACCTTTCAGCTAATGTTGTTTCGGTTAAGTCACTGCTTTCCACAAATATCACACCAGGATAATTATTATCTTTTCGAGAAATATTGCTTCTTGGTAATGGTAACACGCTAATGGGAGAATTGATTTGGTCATAGATAGCTTCGATGAGTTTTATGGATTTATGTCCACCCAAAATAGCCGTAATTGACACTCGCGGTACGCTTTTCTCCCAATAACAATGACAGGTCTCCTACAAAATTTCCAGGACCTAATAAGGCAATAGATTCGAGTTCTTCATCATCAAGCACAGCTAACTGCCCCGACTCCACCAAATACATCACTCCGCCAACATCACCCTTGTGGAAAACAAAAGTTCCTTTGGAGTACGTTTCCAGAGTCAGGTATTTGACGACAAGTTCCGAGTCATCTTTACTCAAGTTTTTAAATAGAGGTGTATTTTTTAGAATATTACTGAGAATCAATTGGTTTTTCCTGTATGTTTAGCAATATGATATAGTCAATGCATGGTTGAATCTATGATGATGATATGGTTGATTAAAATATCATGTGACCTGATTTTTACAATACCATATTTTCACAAATATATCAAAAATTACATGAGGAGTCTATGAACGGATTTTCATCAAGGATTCATTAGGCATCCATTTCCAAAAAATGCCGAGCATTATTCCAAATCACACTAAGGTTGATGTTTATGGGGTGGACGCGGCGGGCGATAATGTTACCCTTCCACAATTTATGAATCCACCAATAAATAATATCGGTAAATTTGTTACGCGGTATATTGATTAATCGTTGAATTAACGGCTCCAGCCATGGATATTCGACTCCCAAAGCAAACCAGCGTTGTAAATTCTCCATCTGATTTTTTTCATGCTCATCACGAATTAAAATCGAACTGTCCCAAGCAATGGTCCCAATATCCTCAAAGCTTCCTCGCATAAAACCGTTCTTTTGAGTAAATTCGCCGAGTTCAGTAGCTGGGTATGGTTGGAAGAGAAAGGCATGAGCATATTTGACCTTTGCCTCACTATTTAGCCGCATGGTATCAAAATCATCTTCGAGTGTAGCTGTCGGCAAAGCCAGAATATTTGTCGAAGTAAGAACAATATCGGCCTCATGCAACAATCGCCCCGCCTCAATAATTTCCTCTCGACTCATTCTGCGTTTGAGCAATTCATTACGCAATTGGTCATTACTCGTTTCAATGCCCATGCTAACCGTGTTTGCTCCACCTTTTTTGAGCAGAGCCACTTTTTTAGGCGTGACCAAATTTGCCCGCACATTACAAAAGAATGGCAATCCTATCTCTTTTGAGAAATGTTCGGCAAATTCTGCTAACCAATCAGGAAAAACAATAAACAAATCATCTAAAAAAATCACTTGCTCAAGTTCGTAGCGTTCCTTTACCCATCTGACTGTTTCAATGATATAATCAACGGGGTATTGATAGCCTCGTTTTTCTCGCTTGTAAATTTTATACCACGAATGATTAAAACAGTAAGTGCAGTTATATGGACAGCCGCGACTCGCCATAAAATGTTTAATCGGGCTTTCACGCGTGGGGCGATGCTTTTCATAAATCAGGGCATAATCAGGTCGAGGTAATTCCCCTAAATCACGAATCAAGGGACGAACAGGGTTTTTCACAATTTCGTCATCCCCAACCTTAAACCACCAATTCGGAATATTCGGCTCAAAGCCA
Source organism: Anaerolineaceae bacterium 4572_78 (assembly GCA_002084875.1). GTDB lineage: Bacteria > Chloroflexota > Anaerolineae > 4572-78 > 4572-78 > 4572-78. The sequence continues at coordinate 29,154 of NBMH01000025.1, forward strand.
CCGTTGGTAATGGCATTTGCCATGTCAACTATGGCACCTTCACCTTCACCTATACACACCCCATCAACACCATCTTGATGAATCAGTTCAGGGAAAAATGTCGGATGAGGACCTCCAAAAACAGAATAAACTTTTTTATTCGGCAAAACTTCTTTTAATGCCTGATTTAATTTGAAATAATAATGCTGTGAACCCGTCATGACACTATAGCCCAAAATATCGGGCTGGAATTTTTTCGCCATGTCAAGGGGGTCTTCTTGGGTGCAGATAGCTAATTGGACATCATGCCCTGCCTGTTTTAAGACAGCTGACATGGACATAATTCCTTGTGGTTCGTAATCAATTTGTTTTTCAATCCATAAAACTTTTGCCATTATTTACCTCTTAGTAAAAGCAAAGTAACAAAGGAGCGTCAAGGCTTGTCTTGATATGAAAAAGCAAGCTTTGCTACTCCAATTCTATATTTAATTTAGGAATACTGTATCTAATAATCCGAGAACTACTCACTAGATATTAGAATTTGAGTCACGTAGCATTGCTTCAAGTGCTTGCTCAAACTCGGCTGGTGTCTCAACAGTCAGGGCAGTTTCACTCAGTGACTCTAGTTCTGACAAGGCAAGGTTTTCCAATTTTGGGATAAATTTTTCAGAGGAAACATCAAAACGAATAA
>NBMH01000190.1 GCA_002084875.1 Anaerolineaceae bacterium 4572_78
TTGTAGGGCGTACGGCCGTACGCCCTACAATTCAGGGCTGTTTAATGCTATTTTTTGACAAGATAAATTGGAGTGTCGAAGCTTGCTTTGACATGAAAAAGCAAGCTTTTTTGCTCCACAAATATCCCAAGCCATGTTTTTTATTTTAGCATTGAACAGCCCTAGAGTGGAGATAATAACAGGAATTTGAAGAGTCAAAAAGATAGTAGTATACTACTTGCAATTGGTGCGAGACTACTAGGGCATCGCACTCGGAGGAAATTATAATTTAACAGAAAGGAAAAATACAATGGCACACCAAATAAACATTAAACAGTTGTTAAAAGACCCACAATGGATTAAAGATAAGTTGTCCGTATTACAACATTTAGCTGAAGAGTATGACTTAGATGTTGTTCCTGTTGAGCAAATTAGCATGGAGATTGAAACTCTGGTATCTTCCACAGATGCTACCAGCTTGCATGCTTTTGCTTTAACTACAGAAACAGGGAAAGCATACTACATTACAGACAATGCTCAGCTAATAACCCAAGCACTAACCTTTTTAGAAAAGCTAGACAATTTTGCTGATTGGTTTAGTACTAAAAATGAATCATAATTATTGAAAGGAAAAATAATGAATATAAAATTTGGCACAGATGGTTGGCGAGCCGTCATCTCAGATACATTTACTTTTGCCAATGTAAGATTAGTCGGGCAAGCCATTGCTGACTACCTACGAGAAAATAATCCCAATGATGACAATGCTGTTGTGATTGGGTTTGATACCCGTTTTCTTTCAGACCGTTATGCAACCGAGATAGCCATGGCGATGGCTGGTAATGGTATTACAGCCTGGCTCACTCGTGCTGACTGTCCCACTCCAGCAATCAGTTATAATATTGTCCACAAAAAAGCGAACATGGGGATAATGATTACTGCCAGTCATAATCCACCACGTTACAATGGATTAAAATTGAAAGCACATTACGGTGGAGCCTTTACCAAAAATGAAACTCAAAAAGTAGCTCATCATGTGCAAACAATTTATTCATCTAACAAACAGCCAGAGTTAATGAATTATCAACAGGCAATCGATAAAAAATTAATTCGGCGATTTGACCCTGCTTGGTCTTACTATGAACATCTAACAACTAATTTAATTGACTTGGATATTATCTCGGCAGGGGAGATGACCGTTGTGGCGGATGGCATGTTCGGTTCAGGACGAGGTGCATTTAGTGAACTGCTTTCCCGCAAGGGTGAACAATACCCATGCTCATGTCGGCTTAGCTACCGATGGCGATGCTGACCGCATTGGAGCTGTGGATGCCAACGGCAATTTTATTGACCCGCATCATATCATGGCTTTAAGCCTGCAATATCTTTTTGAGAAACGCGGCTGGCGAGGAGCAGTTGTCAAGACAGTTAGTACTACGCTCATGCTCAATCGTTTGGCGAAAAAATATAATCTACCGTTGTATGAAACATCGGTTGGATTTGATGGCATCGCTGATTTGATGATGACAAGAGATGTCCTTATTGGCGGTGAAGAATCGGGTGGTATTAGTATCAAAGGACATATTCCCGAAGGAGATGGGGTTTTGATGGGCTTATTATTGTTAGAGGTCATGGCTCATGCTCATGCCCCGTTGCATGAACTTATCATGAATTTACAGCAGGAAGTCGGTCCGACATATTATAAGCGGGATGACATTAAACTCGATAAGCCTGTCCCTAAATCAGAGATGGTCGAACGTTTGGCAAATTCTGCTCCGAATACGATTAATAATGAGCATGTCGTTTCGATTCAGACTACAGATGGAATAAAATTTATCATGGCTGATGACAGCTGGTTATTGATTAGACCATCTGGAACTGAACCTGTTTTGCGGGTATATGTCGAGTCCGAAGATGAGGCGGCTGTGAAAAATATTTTGGCTGTTGGTAGAGACATGGCAGGCAAGTCAACTACCGTAACGTAATCATTCACCATCCTAATAGTAAGGACGTATGCCATACCCCCCTACAACTAGCATTGAACAGCCCTAGGGTTAGGGGTGGGGTGAACGGTTACCTTTTTATTACGACTTGCCAAAAAGGAATTGTCATGGTAGATTAAACTTTTCCATAATAAGAGAGGTTTCTATGGAATATAAAGACTATTACAAAACGCTTGGCGTAGCTAAAGATGCTAGCGCTGATGAAATTAAAAAAGCATATCGCAAATTGGCTCGGAAATATCATCCCGATGTCAACACAGAAAAAGATGCAGAAGATAATTTTAAGGATGTCAATGAAGCCTATGAAGTACTCGGCGATGCTGAAAAGCGGTCAAAGTATGACCGCCTCGGTTCGTCATGGAACTCACACCAATCGGGAGGCATGGATCAATTCGATTGGAGTCAGTGGATGTCGGGTGGAATTGATTTAGAGGATTTACTAGGTGGCACTAGACGTACCAAAAGTTCGGATGATTTTTCTGATTTTTTTGAATCGATTTTCGGTGACACGGGTGCCGCAGGAACTCACACTCGTACTCGCGTTAGGTCAAAAACGCAAGAATATGGTACTAGACGTGATTACACTCAAGATGTCGAGATTACCTTAGAAGAAGCATATCATGGCACAACCCGCGTTTTGCAAACGAGCAACAATCGGCGGCTCGAAGTAAAAATTCCCGTTGGGTCTAAAACAGGGACAAAGGTGCGTATCAAAGGGGAAGGCATCAATGGCGGCGATTTGTATCTACGAGTCAGTGTACTAAATCATCCTATGTACGAAGTTGATGAAGAAGACTTAAAAATCACACTTCCTATTGACTTGTACACAGCTTTGCTTGGTGGGGAGATGGAAGTATCTACCTTAAAGGGGTCTTTGAAATTGAAAATCCCACCTGAAACACAAAACGGCAAAATATTTCGCCTTAGAAATCAAGGAATGCCCAAACTGAACGACCCTCAAAATTCAGGCAATTTATACGTAACCGTTAGCATTAAGCTACCAACAAATTTGACGCATCAAGAAAAAGATTTGTTTGTGCAGTTGCGGGACATGCAGTATTGATTGAAGTAAGAAAACAGCAAGTTAAAATGAGACTTAAAGATGTTGAGGATTTTCAGAAAAAGGTAACTACTTATCAGAAACATTTTGCCGAAAAAATAGTTTTGCCTGCATTTCTAGCATTGGGTGGCTTTATCGATGAAGCAAAGCTATTTTGTGAAATACATGTTATTGCTGTCGCTGAACGCATTGTTTGGCTAATTGGTTGTGAAATGATTTGAAAATCTAGTACAAAAGGAGCTTTACGCATGAGTAATAATCAACTAAGACAATTGGCTGACAAATTCGTAAAATTCGATGATAACGAAATCATCACACCTGACGATGATGATGTCATCTATGATGATGAGATAGAAGAAGACTTGATATTACCTGATGATGAACAACTAATGCTCAATACAGAAAATGAACTGTTTTTATCTGACATACCTAAGTCTAGCAATGTTTGGAAAATTCTCGTAGTGGATGATGAACAGGAAATCCATAGCATCACCAAATTGGCTCTAAGGCAGTTTGAATTTGAGGGAAAACCTATTCAATTTCATTCGGTTTATTCAGGTAAAGAAGCAAAATCGTTTATGGAACATCATGCCGATACAGCTTTGATTTTGTTGGATGTCGTCATGGAAACTAATGATGCGGGCTTACAGGTAGCGGAGTATGTTCGTAAAACCTTGAAAAATCGTCTAGTTCGAGTCATTTTACGAACAGGACAACCAGGTGAGGCTCCCGAAGAGTCGGTAATTTTAGAATACGATATTAACGATTACCGAACTAAGATGGAGCTACGCCGCCATAAATTATTTACTGTATTAGTTTCTGCCTTACGCTCGTACCAAGATTTAACTGCCCTTGAATCAAACCGAAAAATATTATCTCATTTGAATGACGATTTGACCAAACGGAGTCATGAATTAGAATCTCTCAATGAGCAACTTCAGCATGAGATTGCCGAACGCAAACGTTTGGAAAAGATACGGATTCAAGAAGGAATTGAACGGGAACGCCTACAGGTTGAAAAAGAATTTCATGAAAAAGAAGCTCGTATCTTGGCGAAATTAAATGCCAATAAAGACAAATTTTTCTCAATCATTTCACATGACTTACGAAGTCCATTTTTACCTCTGTTGGGTTTATCCGAAATATTATTCACAATGCTTGATAACATCGACTTGACTGATGCCAAACTGATTACCCAAACTATTCATCAAAGTGCCAAGAACATTTATAATTTGCTTGACAATTTGTTGATTTGGTCTAGGCTACAAATGGAGCATATAAGGGTTGAGCCTACGACACTCAATTTAAATCAAATCGTTGATGAGAATATAAAACTGCTTCGCACCAAAGCAAACACTAAGGGAATTATTTTACGAAATTCATTGCCTAAAAACACACATGTGCAAGCAGACAAATATATGATTGATACCATTATTCGTAACTTGATGACTAATTCCTTAAAATTCACCCCGAATGAAGGTATCATAACTATATCTGGTAGAAAGGTCACAAAATTTATTGAAGTTTCCGTAACGGATACAGGTGTGGGTGTCAGTCGTGAAAACATAAAGAAGTTGTTTCGGATAGATACCCATCACAGCACTGAAGGAACAGCTCAAGAACCAGGCACAGGCTTGGGGCTAATTCTGTGTCAGGAAATGGTGCTGAAAAATGGCGGTAAGATTTGGCTAGAAAGTGTACTTGGTAAAGGCACCACCGTAAAATTTACGATACCCGCTTTTTAAGAAGTTGAGGTAACTTCTAGTGAATATTCATCGGGGTTGGATATGCCATCCATTTTTTGAGACCTGACAGGTTTCTAGAAGCCTGTCAGATATTGATGTTGTCAAGCTTGAATCTTGAGTGGAATCTTATTCCTACTCTCTTCGCAGGGGCTTGGGTTGTGGTCTACTAACGAGAGAGGAGTGAATACTTACATATTTTGTCTAAAAATCAAATTTTAGCAATTTGTGAGATACTGGTGATTGGAAGAGTAATCTCTTTACTAACAAAATTACCAAAGCGTTATTTGCGTTTTTAAGTTATTTATGTATAATGAGGCTTATGGGAGGATTTTAACGGAAATTTTGTAGAAAATTTTTGTTAAAGTTTGCATCAGATATTTCATGTCCTTTAGGTTTAATTATTCCAGAAAGGGCAATTGATGCCCTCTCCAAAATCAAATTGGTAGGTATAATATCTATCAAACCAGAAACTATATATATGATTCTAACATCAATGGAGTGATAAAACGTGGCACGTAAATCAAGTGAATTATATTACCCAAACATGATGGTGCGTATTTATTTGCAAGCACTAGAAGAAGTCATGGGTAAAAATGGTATCAACGCCCTGCTTAACTTAGCGGGACTGCCGCACTTAATTGATAACTATCCCCCAGCGAACTTGAACCAAGAATTTGACTTTGCTGATTTCAGTGCACTTGGGCAAGCCCTCGATGATATGTATGGGCCACGCGGAGGACGCGGTTTGGCACTGCGTGCAGGTCGAGCTGCCTTTGCAGAAGGGTTGGCAAACTTTGGGGCGATGGTTGGTATGGGCGAGTTAGCCTTTAAAGTCATCCCGCTTCAAAGGACGAACTGCTAACAGACCAGTGGGTCATACGGCGGTAGGAATTATCCAAGAAGGGTTACGTTGGGCAAGTGGTGGTAAAAACTTCCGCGTCGAACAAATTTCGTGTATGTCCATGGGACACCCTGACAGCCGCTTTGCGATCTACAAAGAACCGATTGACTAAAACAACCTTTTGTGTATGATTAGCATTAGATTTGGTTGACGCAGTACTGCTAAACAAAAATTAGCAGTACTGGCGTTGGTCGGTTGTTGTGTTGTTTAAATATATTTGCCAACAAGCAATGCAAGTTTTTCTTTTGTCTCCACAGAAATGGTAGCGGGGTCAGTAATAATTGCGTTCGTTAATGCATGGTGAGCAGATGACTTAGGTTCATCAGCTAGTTTTGGTATTATTGCTTTAATGGCTTTTTGAGCTACTTCAACGTTTTCTTTTATTACTTTAATAACCATTTCTACGGTAACAGGCTCCTTTTCCTCATGCCACACATCATAATCAGTAACATGAGCCATGACAGCATAAGCAATTTCTGCTTCATGGGCTAAAAACACTTCTGGTATGGTTGTCATGCCAATGATGTCACATCCCCACTGGCGAAACATAAAGCTTTCTGCTCTTGTACTGAAGCGAGGTCCTTCTATCGTAACATACGTTCCTCCTGCGTGTACTATACGCTCTCCAATATTTTCAAGAGATTCATACAAAATTTTTGAGAGCATGGGACAAAATGGGTCCGCTACACTTTGATGAACAACAAGCCCATCCCCAAAAAATGTGAGTGGTCTTGACCTAGTACGGTCAACCAATTGGTCAGGAATAACAATATTACCTGGAGCAATTTTTTCTCGTAATGAACCACAGGCACTTACACTAATAATATATTTTACCCCTAAACTTTTCAATGCATAAATATTTGCCCGATAATTAACTTCTGTCGGGGAAAGATTATGTCCTCTCCCATGTCGTGGAATAAATGCCACACGTTCCCCTTTTAACGTGCCAATAATGACATTATCAGATGTGCTTCCATAAGGGGTATTGATAGCGATTTCTTCAACATCGATTAAACCAGCCATGTTATAAAGACCGCTACCACCGATGACAGCAATTTTTGCAGATTGCATTACGCATTCCTCTCTTAATTTAATTTATAATTAACATGATATAATTGGTAAAGAATAATGCCCACAAATATGTATATTAACATTAAGGCAGTTACCCTTAATCCAAGTAGTATCCAAACTTCAAACATTATTTACATGTCCTTTTCCGTGAGTCAGGTTTTTTACCATACCTACTTTGCCTCTAATTTATCTTCATGATTATTCAAAACGGAGGTAATTTTTTGCACAAGTATATCAACTCCCATCTCATTTAAACCACCTTCGGGAATAATCAAATTGGCATATCGTTTACTAGGTTCAACATATTTTAGGTGCATAGGGCGAACTGTGCTAAAGTACTGTTCAATAACTGAATCATAACTCCGCCCACGCTCATCAATATCTCGCTGTAAACGCCGCAACACTCGCACATCGGAATCTGTATCCACAAAAACCCGTAAATCAAGCAATGCTCGTAAGGCTGTATCTGCCAAAATGAGTATCCCCTCCAAAATAATCACCTTGCGTGGCTCAATTAATTTTGTGTTTTCAGTGCGCGTGTGAGTCTTGAAATTGTACAATGGTACATGTATTGGATAACCCGATAATAATGTTTTTAAGTGCTTTATTAACAGTGTATTTTCCAATGAACTTGGATGGTCATAATTAACATTGGCACGTTCTTCAGGAGAAATACTACTACGGTCAACATAGTAGAAATCATGTTGGATATAACCTACTTTGTCATGACCAACTTTTTCTAGCACTGCCTTAGATAAGGTTGTTTTTCCTGAACCTGAACCACCTGCTATACCTACAATGAAAGGTTCCATAAATGTTACTCCTATTCTAATTGAAACTTTAAAATAATGCTTACGTATATTCTTGCATGGCAATCATACAAGGGTAACCGTTCACCACCGCCCTAACCGAGAAATTTGCGGAAAATAAGAATTAGTCGTAAGATTATTGTAAATCTGTTTTATACGAGAATGTAAAATGAACATAATAATAGAATGGTTAACATATTTTTTTGATTGGCTCATCCTGCCCAACCCTGATACAATCAAAAAAATAGTTGATGAAATACGCACCGATAATCCTGATTTGAACACGGATGACCTTGTCGAAATAATTATCGAAAAGCAATCGTTCAAAAGTGGTATCATCGGTGCAGTTACAGGTATTGGTGGTTGCTTGGTTTTACCTATTACTTTTTTTATTGACCTTGTTTTATCGGGGCGAACGAACACTTCCATGATCTACATGATGGCTTACGCTCACGGTCATGACCCCAAACATGATGACCTTCGTTTTAAGTCAGTGGTTATCATGGCGGGTGAATCAATGACACATCGTTTGACTCATATCCTAGCTAAGTTTGTTGCTGAAACATTATTCAAATCGTTGGTAAAATTCGTTCCATTGATTGGTGCTGTTTTAGGATTTTTAGTCAATCGCCAAGCAACAGAAGCTGTCGGGCATCTAACAAAAAAATCATATCAACAAAAAAATATAACCAATTCAAACGACCACATATTACCACCAACTACATAATTTAGCAATTAGGGGTTAGGAGTTAGGAGTTGGAATGAAAACATCGATTTTAAGCAAACGTGAACAAGACATCCTAGACCGAGAACGGAAATGGCTTTATGACTTGCATGTACAATTAGATAATATTGGAACAGCAAAATCAGATTTAGAAACACTGACGGCTGTTACCAAGCAGCTTGACCAGCCTTTCATGCTTATTGTAGCGGGTGAATTTAATGCGGGGAAAAGTACCTTCATCAATGCTCTGTTAGGACATGAAATCCTCAAGATGGGGGTCACTCCCACAACAACACAAGTTACAATTTTGCAACATGGTGATGATTCCAAACGTCATGTCGAAGAAGAACATCTACACATCCTCAAGGAACCGATTGACCTGCTACGTCAACTCAACATCGTGGATACGCCTGGCACCAACGCCATCACTCCTGAACACCAACTAATCACCGAGCGGTTTTTGCCACGTTTTGATTTGGTATTATTTATCACTTCTGCCGACAATCCATTGACTTATAGTGAACGGCAATTTTTGGAAAATATCCGTAATTGGGGCAAGCAAATTGTATTTATTCTCAACAAGATTGATTACCTACGCAGCGAAGATGATGTTCAAGAATTGCTTACTTTTGTCAAAGATAATTTAATCCAGTATGGTATTGGGGATAAACCTGATATTTTTCCTGTCAGTGCTTGGCAGACTCTACGCCATAAACTAGACGGCACTCCTACAAGTCCAAATAATGATTTTGAATCCCTCGAAAAATTTATCTACACCATTTTAGAAAAGCATGCCCTCCGCCTAAAATTGCTTAACCCATTGGGAGTAAGTAATCGTCTACTTGATACATGTCTTCATCAGACCCAACAAGATTTAGCCCATGTGCAAAGCAAGGCAAATGTCCTTTTTGAATTAGCCGAAATGCTCAACCAAAACATCATGGAATTTGACACATGGCTGACTGACGCTGAACATCTATTTGACAAAGTGGACGAGCACATTAGTTTGTTTATGATTCGAGGAGTTGTGTTGCGGAAGGTTTTTCGTTCAAAGATAGTTGTCAACTTGCCGCCTGGCATTAGAGATGCGGTGCTTGCATTTCTTGACCAAATTCTAGGTGTGGGTGAGGTAGATATTCAGCATGATTTTAAGGAGACGGTTATTGCTGACCTGCCACAAAAATTCGAGGAACGCATCCAAAAATTGAGTGAGCGATTTATTGCGGCTGATGTTAGTCAATGGCAACAAGTTAAACATGCCCTAGAACCCTATCGTCATGACCATATTTTTTTGGAGGCTGTTCTTATCGCCGCCAAACAAGTGCTAATGACTTACAATCAAGCCGCCGAAGTTGATAGAATTGTTGCTACTATCACCATGACAATGGCACAACAAGGCACTGTTTCTCAAGATAAATTAAGTAAAGTCATATCAAATTGGGGCGAATTGGTCACGTTGCATGCCATTGCCATCCTGAATAGTTACGGTTTGTGGCAATTGATTCTTTCACCTTCCCGATTTCAGACGGCTCAAAAAGAAGTTGAGTATTGTCTATGGCAATGGCGTAACACAATCATGGATGTCTTAAGAAATATATTTCAAGCCGAAGTGGAATGGCGACAGCATACCCTACATGACCTGATTCAACCCCATGTCAATCGCATGAATGACCAAATCGAAACCTTACAGCAACAGGAATCAGAATTAAATCAGACTAAAGATGAATTAAAATTATTGCGTCTCGCCGTAAGAGCAATTTCATAGCATGCTCAAATTTTGATTCATCTGCCACATGCTCGGCTAATGTCTGCCGACTTAATATTTTTCCTTCGCCGAGCTGTGCCATAAAACGAAGTAATGTTAAACATGTCGTATTAATTTGATTGGTTTCAATATCGGTAAAAAAGAACGATGTACCTTGTTTTAAGGAAATAGGAACGGTGGACTCGACATCGGCAACAGTTACCAAACGTCGTTGGTCAAGAGGCTGTGTATTTTTTACATTAACCAAATGATAGCAAAGTAATTGAATTAAAGCGGGATGACAATTAGTGATTTGTAATATGCGTTGCAGTGCATCGGGTTCATATCGCAAGGGAAAACCAGGCATGGGACTTTCAATTAAATGGCGGGCTTCAGCTGGTTTTAAGTAAGATAACTTGACCGTCTGCACATTAACTAGATAACTTGCCCAGCGTGATAATTCTGTCAAATCATGTGAACTAGCTAAAAGAATTTTGAAGCGAGGGCGATGTTGAATTATATGCCGTATCATGCTAAATAAATCAGTATCATCAAAACGACTCTGCTCAACAATTTGGTCAATTGCCTCAATCTCATCCATCATTAGCAAAGCACTACGATTCGGCTCTTCGGCAATGATGGTTTCCACTTCATCCAACCAATCATTAAAAACGATAAATGGCTCATTGGAAAAATCATCCAGGCTCAAATATGGAAAAGTGAGGTAATATGACTCGGCAGATTTCCACATCTGTTGTGCTAGAAGATATAAAAAACCCCCAACATGTCGAGATAATTTTACTTTTTGTCCGTCTACAAATAAAGGCACAATCCGACTAGAAAATATCTTTCGCAAATTATATAACAACGATGTTTTCCCCATGCGGCGTTGCCCATAAAGTAGCAATGCTGGACAATTGGGCATTAGAAGCAAACGTTCAATTTCAGCTGTTACATGTTTTCGCCCCACAAATATTTGCTGATTAGTAAATATTGGTCGCCCAACAATATAAGGGTTGTTAATTTCCTTTTGTTGTTCGATTTGTATTTCCAATTCATCTCTATAATCTTTGATGCCATCCAGCCATGTTTCCGCAATGGGGATGAGATGGTGAGAGTGTTCAATCTGAATTAAAGACATTTTAGCAATCAAGTCAGATATTTCCTTTTGAATCTCACTCAAACTGATTTGCTGATGAAAACGCTCCTGATGATTAAGTGCTTTTTCAATATCACGACTAAATTGATAAAAATTGGTAATAGGTTCATGCTTGATTTCGGGAAATTGACGTGTGTTCATGTCATGATGTACTTGGCTTATAGCTTGAATATCTGTACAAGTAGCGATAGTTTGCATGTCCAACTCAACAGTAATAAGTTTTGTTGATTGTTTTTGATATGGCTTTTTATTAAGGTAATCAATGGCAACCATGCCTTCATCATGGTTGCGTTGTAGGGCAAGGAAAAGATGTTTATCTAAACGGGGCAACAGTGTTGTTTGAAGGTCATCCCAAAATGCGGTATGATACTGTAATAATGTGGCGGGCGTTTCAGGCGTGGCATAGTACCACTGGTGATATTTCGTATAAATCCGAAACACAAAATTCTTCTCTTTATCACTATGATAAAGAATGAAATTATAAAGAACTTCCAAAGGATAAAAAAAACTATTTCGCAAAAAATGAAATAGGAGACTTAACAAAATGCATATTAATGAAATAAGAACCGCCAGTTCTATTGGAACAAATATAACTGTGGTGTCATGCATAAAAATGTAATCTTTTAATAGCACCCATGTTAGCCCGCTACTAAACACACCGCCAATGATACCACTTGTTATACCGCCAAGTTTATTGACGATAATGTAGCCGATAATAAACAATCCCCCAAACAATAGCCCACCATTGATACCAAGTGACACATAAGACATGTAAGTATTGTCAGATGAAACAGATATAACATAAGATACGCCTAATATTAAACCTGTCATAGAGGCATATATTGTTGACAATCCTAAGCGTTTAGTATACCACCATATTACAAGTAATTGTATACCACCATAAACAAGTCCTGATTGAAGCCCGTAAGACATCTCGCCTTGTTGATTAGTTTTCGTGTCTGGTTTATTTTTTATGGCTTGTAATAAATCGCTAATGGATATCTCATTGATAATAAGATAGATTGCTAATAACACAATACTGACAATCAAAAAAGTAATGATAACCACTATAAGTTGTTTTGCTAATAATGTATCTACCAATTTGTAAGTTACAATTAGATATGCCATGCCAATAAAGCCTGCACTTAAACCGTACATGCTCACCAGCCAACTATCGGGCAGGATAAAGGCAAAGGTAATCATAAACATGCCATAAATTAATCCCAAGTTGAGGCTGACTACCGCACTGATAATCACGACACCGCTTAACAAATATCCCCAACACATTAGCATATCGGCAAACACATCTGTTTTTCCAAGCGAGTGTTTTATCAATATTGCAAATGGTGTAAATAACACAGTTAGCATTATACAAAGCACAAGGTAATGTTTTAGTATATCGTACAAACTTCGCAATTGAAGTTTGTTCAATTGTAAAAGATAACAATTGCTATATAAATTAGGGTCAAGTCGTTGTAGATAATTATGCCATGCAGAAGGGCGAAAGAATAGCCAAAAAAATAATTGCAAACTTCCCAAAATTAAACTGGGGTGCAGGTCAGGGGAATCTGTGTAAGCATCTTTAGGTACAGTTGATGGTCGCATTTTGTCTTCCAAATCATGAATGGTCAAGACAAGAAAGGGTTTTAAAACCATTTCTTGTCTAATCATAATAAATAAGCAAATCGCTGAATTTCTTGTAGACCTTTTTTTCGCCAAGTTGTATCATCGGGATTATTCTGCCATGCGAAAAAACGTTGTTGACATAAAATTTGAAGTAAAGCTGGATAACATTTGCTATGTTCAATTATCCATGCCTTATCATTTTCGGAAAATATCTCAGGCATTTGATTGATAAGAGCTTGAGTGTCATCCATTGTTAATACATCTATGTAGACATTAAGAAATGTATTAAAAAACGGAGATGGCTTTAAGGCTTCTTTGCCTAAGTCTTTAGGAGGGGATTTAGCCACCAAAACAAATGCCAATTTTCCATGTGTGCCATGATTGTGCAAATAGCTTAAGCCATCCCAAAAATCTAGATTAAGATGCGGCGATTGTAATCCTTTTATCCATTCGTCAAACATAATAACAGTAGGTTTGGTCAGGTTATTTTCTAGCATTTCCGTGAAATTCAGCAAATCACATGGTGTTGGTATTGTCATTTCCAATTTGGTTAAGATGTTACGTAAAAGCCAAATTTCTTTACAGTTGCGTGGGTCTTGAAAATCAACTAGCATAAACTGATACTGTTCGGCATTGGCTAACCAGCCATGCTTTTGATGCAGGCGTAATTCACTTGGAGACATGGTATTAATCGTTTGGATGTAGTGTAACATGGACGTTTTACCGCTCCGCTTTTTGCCGATGACAGCCGTATTTTCCATATACATACCTTGCAAACGTCCGAAGATAACCCGCAATTGTTCATCGCGTCCAAAGAATTGTTTGGGATGAGTAATGGGAGGACCGGCGATGAAAGGACTAGAATGTGATGATGTTTCTTTTCTGTGAGTAATGTGTGGTTCATCTTTGAAAAACCTATCACATAAACGTTCTATTTCTGTATAATGTGTCATTTCCAGAAACTTGATGACTTGTTGCCGATTTTCTAGCCCGCCTTTATTAATCAATGATACAGTTAACCTTTCCAATGAATTGAGGTCGGCGGGTATATTTCCTCTAAGCCAATAGTAAATGGTATCTCGACCGCCATCTTTGCCCGATTCAAATCCCAACTCATCGAGAATAATTGTCTTTGGCTTATCAAGTTTTTCAACCCTAATTCGTTGAATTGCTGTTTTTAATTGTTTAGCAAACATTTTGCCGTTGTATTTTATCACGTTGTTTACCTATTAATATTGTGTTGCTAGCAGTTGGGCGGCATTACCTAAAATCATCACGTTAATTGGTAATAACTGTAACTCTTTTGAAGCTAACAAAAGTTCTCGGAACGTTTTTTCTAAGGTATCGTTCTCATCTTTAATTGGCTTAACCAGAGTTTCTAAAACAAGCAACTCACTGCTGACTAGTTGACAGTTTGCTTTTTGTGCCGCATTCCACATTGGATTTAAGATTGACCAATACGGCTCAATTTTTTCCACACTATAAATGATGATGTTAGCATCTAAATAAATTGTACATGATGTTGGTATACTAAAAACGGGCACAAAGTAACATTTTCATGAAGATATCTTACTGGAGCGTCAAAGCTTGCTTTGACAGTCAAGACAAGAAAGGTTTTTGAAAACCCACAATTGGAAATTGCGGCTACAAAGTTCAAAAACATTATTGACACAAGCTTAAGTCGCATTATAACTAAGATTCGATATATTGTCAAAACTGCACGATACCACTCCAAAATAATGGAGTCGATTTTATTTTTTGGAGTTAATAAATATTGAGTCGTTATGCCGTATAATTTTAACATAGTTAAAAAATGAACTAAAGTACTACAAGCTATCACGTAGAATGGATATTTTGTCCGTTCACAGGAGGCATAATGGCACACAAACGAATCGCAATCGTAGGTACAATGGGAGTAGGTAAAACTACGCTGGCACGTAATCTCGTTGAGAGATTAAACTTAAATCATGTCGAATTGGATGCCTTATACTGGCAACCAAATTGGATTCCCATGCCTGCTCCACTGTTTCGTGAGCAGGTTCAAAACAAGATTTGTGGTAGTCGCTGGGTAATTGATGGCAATTATCGTGAAGTGAATGACCTTGTGTGGCAAAATGCCGATACGGTGGTATGGCTTGATTACTCGCTAGAATTGGTGATGTGGCAATTGTCGAGACGGTTTTTAGGTAATTGGCTGACTCAAAAAGAGTTATGGAATGGCAATAAAGAATCGTTTTATACACATTTTTGTACTAAAAAATCGCTATTCCTAAAGGCAAAACGAACCCACATCAAATATCGTCAAACGTACACAGAAATCATGCGAAAGCCTGAATATGCTCATATAACATGGCTTCGTTTTAGCAAGCCCGCCGATACAAAAGCATGGTTAAATCATTTGCCGATGCCCCGCACACATTTTGTTGGATTGGCTCAAAGAATGAGTTTTGCGATATAAATTCTCCAATCCGCCAGCCTTGAATTTCAATTCAAGGCTGGCGTTGAGGGCTTTAGCTATTGCATTGCTTTAGATAAACCTTTTATACTTCTTAAAACCAGTTCGCTAAATCCTCTCCCGTTCGTTGTAATATCCAACGAACCCTAGAAATTCAATAGTTGGTCTACGATACAGGTTGAATAGAAACTACTTTGATTAGCTTTGTTCTGTGTATCGGCTTATTTGATTTTTCTGTTGTCACTAATTCATCAGCATTAACCGTAAAAGCAGCTGCAACATGGATAGCATCTACTGCTGACAATCCTGATTGACTAGCTTCTTGATAAGCTATTTTTAATATATGATTGTAATCATTTGCCCAATGCATAACGACATTAAAAAATGCTTTATAAAATTCAACTTCAGCCGAATTTTGATAATAAACCGCTTTTGGCATGACTTCTAATTTGAGAAACAAACTTGAAGCATAAGTGCAGTCACAATTATCGAGAATAGTCATTGCTTTTGTAGCAATAGGCTATTGACCACGAGCAGCAGCGATTAATACACCTGCATCAATAAACAGTCGTTTCATGTCCTTCACCTCTTCGTTCAGCAACTTCTTGCTCAATACCTGCCCAATCTAATAAAAGTGTTCCTGAATTAACAATCTTCTCTCGAATTTGATGCAATTCTGCTCCTAAAGTAGTTCGTGGAGAAGATACTGTGTTGGGAGTCTGCCATAAAATTTCATGTTTGGTGATAGTCTTATCTGTCCATTGAATTTCGATTGATTCAAGAATAGGGATTGATACATTTATCTCCTGTTGAATCATCTGCGTTTGAACATAAAGAAGTTGAGCAATTCGCTCAATAATTCGTATATGTTCTAGTGATAAATTATTTATGAGAGATATAGTATCATCTGAAATCATTTGTGCTTGAATAGATGTGTTCATTATCAAATTCTCCTTAACAATAATGCAATGTTATAGTAGCAAAAGATAAACCTTTTGCACTCCTTAAAAACCAGTTCGCTAAATCCTCTCCCGTTCGTTGTAGGCTTCATTCAAAACTTTAGCATCCGAAGCTCCCGAAGCAAATCCCTGAGTGATTGCCTCATCATAGACAACTGGGCAAATAATAATTTTATGATATAATTTTTCTAATAGGTCTAAAGCATTTATTTTTGCTAAAGCAAGCAAAGGACCCGTATCAGCAATGACAATCATAAATTCATTGCCTCTTTGACTGACAAGTTGTCACTTAACCATATCATATTAGTTTTTGGAGTCAAACCTATTGCATACGCCAAACAAATCATTTTGCGAATAGAAACTCCTGCTTGTTGAGCCGCATACGCTAATGTTCCTTGCCCTTGACCATAAGATTGTAATGCCTGCTCAATACGCAATTGTTGTAATCCCAACCGAATAACAGTTACTTGCACTTGCTGGTCTTTCGGCAATAATTGAACAAACTCCGATGGTAAAGACACTGTTATATGTGTCATATTATCTCCTTGTTAT